>CAZSAS010000107.1:0-3850 GCA_964604855.1 uncultured Methanosarcinales archaeon | reverse complement strand
CTTCTGTCTCGAGATGCACCAGCTTATCGACCGGGTGGTCGATAGTATCCTCGACACCGGCTACACGCGCATCCCCGTGTATGACAAGCGCATGGATAGTGTCAAGGGCGTCGTTCTCGTGAAAGACCTGCTCCGGGCGCTGAACGATGGGAAGCGCGACATCCAACTCAGGGCTGTCATGCAAGAGGTGCTTGTCGTTCCCGAATCGAAGAAGATCGACCGCGTCTTGCGGGATTTCCAGAAGCGCAAGAGCCCTTTCGCGATCGTCGTCGATGAGCACGGCCTGTTCATCGGCATCGTCACGATCGAGGACGTGCTCGAGGAGCTCGTCGGCGAGATCTACGACGAGAACGACCGTACGCTCAAGGCCGGCGTCCGGAAAGTGAGCAAGACTGCCTATCTCGTGCCGGGCAAGACGAGCATCGAGGAGCTGAATGAGGAGTACCGCTTCGACCTGCCGAAGAGCGACGATTATGACACCATGGGGGGCTTGCTCATCGAACGCTTCGGCCACATCCCGAAGATCGGGGATGAGGTGAGGGTAGGGGTGTGGCGCTGCATCGTCGACAGGATGGCGCACAACCGGGTCGTGACGGTACGTACCGAACGCCAGAAGCCGAAGAAGTGAGCTCGCCTCCCGGGCAGTCAGCTGCCTTTCGATCGACTTCCTTCCAGTCCACCCCTATCGGTCCCTTCTCGTCGACTCATCCTTTCTCGTCGGCACATCTCTTCCTTGTTCTCTTTTCCTTTCCCGTCCGGCCTTTTCTCCTGTAGGCCGCTGCCCGAGGAGGAAGAGCACGATCCCGAGCGCGTCGTTGATGACGTCCTTGGCCGTGTCCTGCCAGTACCAGCAGAAGCCTTCGAGGCAGCTTGCCAGGTGGGTGGCCAGGCTGTTCTCCCTGAAGACGAGGCCGCCGATGACCTGCACCGCCTCGACCGCGAGGCCGAGGCCGAGGATGAGGAGGCCAGCCCAGAGCAAGGCCTTGCGCTCCGGCATGCGCTCCCTGAAGTAGGCCGCTGCGAGCATCGTGGCGACGAAGGCCGCGACGAGATGGAGATAGGTGTCATACGTGACGCCAGCGAGGCTCCACCCCTCGAGCCTGAGGCCGTAGCCCAGGGCGAAGAGAAGGATGAGGGCCTGGCTCGCGAGGACGGCGGGCCACGCCGCCTCGCTCTTGCGGCTCCACCACCAGAAGCACACGATGAGCGCCGTGCCGATCAGCCCGTTCGCGAAGAGGCTCTCGCCGCCGCGCAAGGCGCAGAGGACGATGGTGATGGCCGTGACGATGCCGAAGGAGAGGTGGATGCGGGACGCCTTCATGGAGAGCCGGACCTCCTCTTGTCCTTATAAAGCCTTCTCTGGCTCTGCCGTCCCGGGACGAGGTGGAGGTGGGGCGGCCGGACTGTCTTTCGCGCTTCCCGTGCTCACCTGTCCCGCCTGCCACCGGTTCTCCTGCTGCTGTTCCGCAGCAGCCGTGCTGCGCCCACCCCATCACGGGCGCGGAGGAAGGGAATCGGGGCAATGGACTGCAGGATGAGGGGTTGGGATGAGGGTCCATAAGCTTTATAAACCGTCTGGCGTTCTCGCGCACCAAGCGATTACATAGCGACCACTGAGAGACCACGATGGGACGTATCAAGACGAAACCAGTCAAGAGTGCGGGCGACGAGCTCTATGCGAAGTACGGCGAGTCCTTCTCGAAGGATTTCGACAAGAACAAGCAGCCGATCGCTGAGCACGCTGAAGTCCGCAGCAAGAAGATCAGGAACATTCTCGCCGGCTATCTGACGAAAAAGGCCAAGAAAGGCGAGTAACGCGGGGGTGGGGTGCCATGGCACCGACTGAGGACATGCCGGGAGATGACGACCTAGAGTCTGGAAACGAGGTCGTCGACGTCCGGGACAACACCATCTTCATCGGGAACAAGCCCTTCATGAACTACGTCACCAGCGTCGTGATCCAGTTCACGACGAAGGAGGCTCCCGAAGTCATCATCAAGGCCCGCGGCAAGTTCATCTCTCGCGCCGTGGACGTCGTCGAGGTGGCGCGGAAGCGTTTTCTCCAGGACCAGGTCGCGCTGAAGGGCGTGGACTTCGACAGCGAGGAGTTCACGAACAAGGAAGGCAAGCTCGTCCGCGTTAGCACGATCGAGATCACGCTGGAGAAGGTCTAGCTCTCCGGTCGGAGATGCTCAAAGGTCTCGGGATAGAATCTCCTGTACCAGTCGGCGTGCGCGTCGATGGTCAGCGCATCCTTCGGCGCGTCCAGGTCGAGCCCCCATGCGTTGCGCGAGAGCTGGTCGTCCTCTTCAATCCCTTTGTCGAGCTGACGGCGATACGTCGCATCCATGACATGCGAGGTGATGGTGGCTTCGCAGAACCCGTTGCCGCCGGAGGACATGGTTGTGCGGTCGTGCGTCGTGAGCGCTATGTAGGGTTCTGCGGGAGGCAGGCGTCCTCGCAGGAGATCGATCCGGGGGGCGGTCATGTTCCTATGAGTGCGGTGGGATATATAAGCATTGTCATATCTAACCATCTGACAGTAGTGATGAAGATTCTTTCGGAAGCCTTTAAAAAGAAGTGCAGGCCTACTAGCGGCCAGGGGCCTATGGCGCAGCCTGGATAGCGCGTCCGGCTTCGGTCTGTCTCGGCGCTCGCCGAACAGCAGGAAACCGGAAGGTCGGGGGTTCGAATCCTCCTAGGCTCATAAACATTTATAAATCGCTTTTCCGGGAACAGCGCATGGTCCTCGAGCATCTCTTCCCTGAGGATTGGCTGGAGCGGAAGCACCGCTACGCGTTCATCCTCGCGGTCGCGTACAGCACGGTCGGCATCGTGCTCGCGCGTCTGCTCTTCGCCGCCAACAGCGGCATCGTCAGCATCGCCTTCACCTCCCTGCTCCTGATGCCCTACCTGAAGAAGCTCCTCCAGCGGGAAGAGACGAAAGAGCTCAAGGAACGGCGGTTCACCCTGCGGCATTTCTGGCTTGACAACAGGCAGGCCCTCCTCGTCTACGGCACGATCTTCCTCGGCATCTATCTCACTTACACGCTCTACACCTTCCTGCTGCCGCTGCTCGGCTTCGATGTCGGGGGCGTGTTCCGCGAACAGCTCGCGTTCGATGTGAACCTGCGCGGCGGCGCGTTCGGCGTCTCGACCTTTCTCGGCATCTTCATGAACAACTGGTGGATCCTCCTGGCCTGCTTCCTCGTCGCGCTCATCGCGGGCGACGGCGCGCTCTTCTTCGTCGCGTGGAACGCGAGCACCTGGGGCGCGATTTTCGGGTTCCGCGCCGTCGAGGCGGCGTTCAACGGCGGCGCCTTCAGCCCAGTGGTCAACCTGCTCATCATCCTCGCCATCACCCTGCCGCACGTCGCGCTCGAGGGCGGGGCCTACATCCTGGCCGCGATCGCCGGCGGCGTCTTGAGCGACGACGTGGTGAGTAAGCGGCGCGCGATGGGCAAGTTCGTCTACTGGTTCCTCAGCGGCATCGTCTTCTTCATCATCCTCCACTACCTGTTCGGAGCGGCCCTCGTGCACTACCCCTTCATCGCGCACATTCTGGATATCGTGGTCGTCCTCCTCATCTTCCACTTTCTCGGCTCGGTCTTCGATGACTGGAAGCACAAGGAGGTCTTCCGCTACAATTACTGGCTCTTTCTCCTGGCCATCGGCCTTTTCGTCATCGGCGCGGTGGTCGAGACCTTCGTGGTGGGGAACAGCACGCTCCTCCGCCAGGTCTACGTGGCCGCTTTCGGCTTCTAGGCGGCTTTCCAGCGGCTTCTCTGTGTCTTCTCATGTAGCGTCTTCCGGCAGAGTCCTCCAAGAAGCGAAATATTTATAAACAAGT
>CAZSAS010000106.1:0-3871 GCA_964604855.1 uncultured Methanosarcinales archaeon | reverse complement strand
ACAAGCCACACCGCACCAGAACCGTTCACGAGCTCACCGGACGCCACGAGACCGGTGATATTCGTCGCGTTGAGGATGATGCTCCCGTTGCCGGTGTAGTCCTGGTTCAACGAGAGCGTGAACGGAGTGACGGGAACGGTCACGAAGCCGGTCAGGCCGCCTTGCGACGGCGCGGTCATGCCGAAGAGCAGGGTCGCGAGGCCGCCGAAGAGTATGAGGAAGAGGGCGGCGACGATGGTGGGCGTGTGCAGCGCCGGGCTGTCGACGCGCCGCTCGGATTCGATGCTCACCCGGATGCGGGATTCGCGCTTCATGATCTCGTCGATGATGTCGCGCTCGTCCTTACCGTGGTAGACCTGCTTGATGTAGTAGCGGTATTCCGCCAGGCCGATCCGCTCCGTACCGAGTGCGCGGTCGAGACGCGCGAAGTCCTTGCGCACCTTCATCTTGAGCTCGTCGAGCTCGCGGAGCTGCTCGGCCGGGGACATGTAGTCGAGAGAATCCGCGCGCGCGTCCCTCGGTCCGGACATGGTCATCGGCGTCATGCGTGGCCACCTCCGCGCACTGTACGTGCAGCGTCGCGTGCCGCGTCGCGCTTGCCGGGCGCATCGGGGCGCCCGCGCTTCTCGATCGGCTTGAGAAAGATCCGGCCGTGCTCGTCCTCGACGAACCGCAGCTCGGTCCCTGGCCGCCACCCCTTGTCCTCGACGAGGTCTTTCGGCAGGGTGACGCGGTACTGCTTGTTGAACGCTACTATCTTCAACGCTGTGGCCTCAGTGTCGCTGTGCGCGTGCGCGCCGCACGTCATGGCTGGTCGTTAATGCAGCCCATATATTGACAGTACTATTTTTATACTTTTCTATGCTTGAATTAGTAAGAAAATAACACATAATTAGTACTAATAAGGAAAAGAAAAAATCCTCTGTTAGGTGAAATAATACTTCCTCATATGCACGATGAAAAGAACAAATATATCAAAAAAATTGGATTTTTATGGGTTGAAAGAGGAGGAGAAAGGCTGAGAAAGCGGTTTACACCCGAACCGTTACGGCTCACTGCGTATAGTCGACGATCTTCGCCTCGGCCCGGAGCTTGAGCAGGTAGAGGTTGAGCCGCTGCTGCATGAGCTGGTTCTGCAAGAGCCCGAGCACCTGCTGTTGGGCCTGCGTGTAGGGCACGACTTGCGTCGGACGCTTCTCCATCATGAGGATGACATGGAAGCCGTTGGCCGATTCCGCCACCGTGCTCTGGTTCGCCTTGAGCGCGAAGATCGCCGCCTCGAGCGAGGGCAGGAGGACGCCGCGCGCCGTCGTGTACTCGCCGCACTTATCCTTGCTCTGCTCGTCGTCGCTATAGCGCTGTACCGCGACGCAGAAGTCGAGACCCTTCCCGAGCTGCTGCAGCACGTTCCGGAGGCGCGCCTCGGCCGCATCGCGGCCGCCGCTCTTGTTGAAGCTGATGAAGAGCTGCCGAAAACGCGCCTGCTCGCTCACGATGAACGCGTTCGTGTTCTCGAGATAGAATCGCTGCGCGTCCTCCTCGGTGACGTTCACGGCAGTGATGCCCTTCTCGACCAGCAAGGCATTCAGCCGGAGCTGTCCGCGCACCGCCTTGCGGTACTCGTCAAGGGAGCTGCCCTGCTTGTTGAGCGCCGCGACGAAGCTCGTCTCGTCGGCGTAGCCGAGCTGCGCCCAGCCCTTCGCCACGGCGGTATCCACCTCGGCGCCGGGCACCGTGATGTTCTCGGTCGCCTGCCGCAGCAGCTCCTGGTCGATGAGCGTGTTCACGACAGCGGATACCGTTGCCTTGGCCTGCGCCTCGGCCGGCAGACGCGCCACCGTCGCCTGGACATCCGCGAGGGTGATGGCATGGCCGTTCACGGTGACGAGCGTGCCGTTCTCGACGGTAGAGGGGTCGCCCTTCACGACCGCAAATGCGTCCTGATTGAGCTTGCTCGCGACGCAGAACACGTCCCTGGTGCCCGTATTGACATACGCGGCGAGAGAGGCGGCAGTGGTGGTGTAGGCAGCGCGGACCATGCTGTCAGGAAGGTCGACCTGGCCGCAGTCCGCCACGACGACATCCTTGATGGCAGCCACTTCCGCGCCAGAATAGGACGTCTCGCCATAGGTCGCCTCGGGGAAGAGAGTGAGGAACTGCTGGACGCGGCTGTCGGCATCGACGTTCTCCTTGACGCGTTCGGCGCAGGCCGACAGCGCCAGGAGGACGATGACTGCAAGGATGAGGATTCTCTTCATGGCTACCACCCTGGGGAGCGCGACTCGTGCTGGGTATAAAAAGATTATGGGGGAAGGAGAGGAAACAAGGAGGAAACGGGGAGAAGAAGGGAAAGAGAGAAGAGAGGAAAAGGTGGGCCCGGCGGTGTCCTCAAGCGAAGCTTCTCTCGCTGCACTCGGAACTTTCAGTGCCTGAAAGTTTCGGGACCGTCTTACCTCTAATGGGCCCGGCGGGATTTGAACCCGCGACCGCCGGCTCTCCTAGCGACGCACCGAGGCGGTGCGCGGTCATATAAGACCGGTGCTCTGAACCGGGCTGAGCTACAGGCCCGAAAAGGATTTCCTGACCGAGAGCAAGAGTAGTTTTAAAAGGCTTTCGTGCGTCTCCCCCTCATGGCCCCGTTCCCCAAGCTCTCCGGTCCCGCCATTCTCTCGCCGATGGCCGGCGTGACGGACGTCGCGTTCCGCGCCTTGTGCAAGCGATACGGAGCGGGCATGACCTATACTGAATTCGTCTCGAGCGCAGCCCTCGTCAGAAACAACGCAAAGACAAAGGAGCTCCTCGTCACCGACCCGTCAGAGCAGCCGGTCGGCATCCAGCTCTTCGGCACGAACGAGAACGAGATCGTGGAAGCGGCCAAGCTCGTCGCGCCCTTCTTCGACGTCATCGACATGAACTGCGGCTGCCCGGCCTTCAAGGTCATCAAGACAGGAGCGGGCAGCGCCCTGCTGAACGACCCGGAGAAGGTCGGCAGACTTGTCAGCAAGGTCGTCGCTGCCGTGGATATGCCCGTCACGGTCAAGATCCGGGCCGGCATCGACGAGAAGCGCATCAATGCCGTGCAGGTCGCACAGGCTGCGGAGGCTGCCGGCGCGGCCGCTGTCGCTGTCCACGGGCGGACGCAACGCCAAGGGTACAGCGGCGAGGCCGATTGGGCAGTCGTGAAGGCGGTGAAGGAGGCCGTGTCGATCCCGGTCATCGGGAACGGCGACGTGTTCTCCGCAGAGGATTTCCTGGAGAAGTGGCGCTTCTCCGGCTGCGATTACATCATGGTCGCGCGCGGCGCGATGGGGAATCCGGGGATTTTCGCGGAAATCAATGCACTTATTAATAGTAAAAATAATAGCATCAATTTAATGAATCCCTTAAATAATAATAAAAAATATATTAAAAATAATAGTATTTCTTGTGTCGATATGTTCCTCGAATACCACGAGCTGGCAAAACAGTACAACATCCCCTTCGGCCAGGTCAAAGGGCACGCGATGCGCTTCACCAAGGGGCTGCCGGGAAGCGCGCGGCTACGCGAACGCCTCTCACGGGCGAACAGCCCCGCGGAGCTGCTCGAAGGGCTCGAATCGCTGAGAGCTGGACGCGACGTCCAGAAGACTTAAAAGGAAAGGGACAGCCCTCCAAGGGATGAGAACGACAACCCTTCTCCTGGCCCTCCTCGCGACAACGCTCCTCCTGCTCGCCGCCTGCGCGCCGAAGGTCGTGCAGACCGGGGACACCGTCACCTTCGACTACACCGGAAAGCTCGATAACGGCACCGTCTTCGACACGAGCCTCTCGAGCGCGGCACTGACAGCGGGCATCTACGACGCCAACAAGACCTACATCCCCCTCACCGTCA
>CAZSAS010000105.1:0-3898 GCA_964604855.1 uncultured Methanosarcinales archaeon | reverse complement strand
TCTCGAAGTCGACGTCGTGTTACCGCGTTCCGCAGCCGTTCGCTGCCTGAAGATTCTTTTCCATATACCCATTTTTTATTTACTAATAAAAATACTAATATATTGAATAATATCTATGCAATATTTGTATTTACTTTTAAGTAGTTACGAATAGAAAGGTTTATATAGTTCAAAGCATAGTAGAATACCCAGGGGGTACGCAACTATGAGACTCAAGAACCTCATCCTCGTCCTGGCCATCTTCGTATTCGGCCTCGTCCTAGGCACCACGCTCCACGCGAGCGACGCGTTCACGAGTCCAGTCTATAGCGACGGCTACGAACTGCCGGCAACGCTCTACAGCGGCCTCACCGGACGCGCCATCGAGCGCCCCAGCCCGAGCGACCACCTCACCGCCGATGACATCGCGGTCTACAAGGACCGTGTCGTGCTCGACCTCCAAGACGTCATCTTCGCGAAATTCACCAACACGAACAGCATGGACAGCGTCCTCGACGAGAGCGCCAACGCCATCGAGCAGCGGCCGAAGAGCGAGGACGAGGTCCAGGAAGGCGACATCATCGCGTACCAGAACGCGTGCAGCGGCGACAGCACCATCATTCACCGCGTCATCAAGAAGGCCGAGGACCAGCTCGGCACCTACTACATCGTCAAGGGCGATAACAACCCGCAGGCGGACCCCTGCGTCGTCCGCTTCGAAGACGTCAAGGGAGTGGTCGTCGCGATCATCTACTAAACCGCTTCCTTCTCATAGACACATTTAAATGCGCGTCGGCACTCCGGCCCGAAATGACGACCGCAGTGACGCGGCTCACTGCCGAGATGCACAAGAGCCTTCTCCAAGAAGTGGCCGATAAGGTCCAGTTGCCCATCGGCACGACTCCCGGTTTTGCCGACGGAGAGAAAGGGATCACGATGGCCGATCGTGAGAGGAAAGTGTTCTACGAAGAAGATGCCACTCGGCTGGCGCAAGGGTTCATGCAGGTGCAGAAAGGGCCTGTTGAAGCGTACCCCGCAAAACGCAGGATCCTCTTTCGTCTCGATGATGACCGGCGGTTCCCAGGGATAGGACAGAAGTATGGTTTCGGAGCGATCCTCTTCGAGACGAAGTACCAAAAGCCGTTCAGGGAGGAGAGAGCGGGCGTCGGCAAGTACATCGATCGGGTCGTCCCGGGCGGCTTCATCCTTCTCTGGCTCGGCCAGTTCAAGAGCCAAGCGAGAAAGGATCAGGTGTTCAATTACTTCGGTGTTCGGTTGAAAGAGAACGAGTGCCTCACCCCCAAACCAAACGACTTCCTCGCCCGCGCGGCATTCTCAGTGGCAGGCATCAAATTTGGACCTGCGACCTCATACTGGCTCTTCCGCAAGCGATAAGCCATTTAAAGGCCGACCCGCTTCTCAAGGGTGATGGAGGGGACAATCAGGCAGAAGTATGTGGAGGCCGGCCGCATCGCGGCGCAAGCCCTAGAGCATGGCGCCGCACTCATCAAGCCGGGAGCTATCGTGCGCGACATCCTCGACAGCGTCGAGCGCTTCATCCTCGACAACGGCGCGGGCATCGCCTTCCCCGCCCAGATCAGCATCAACGAGGTGGCGGCGCACTCCTGCCCGGCAGAGGATGACGACACCGCCCTGAAGGAGGGCGACGTGGTCAAGCTCGACGTCGGCGCGCACGTGGACGGCTACGTCGGGGACAACGCGGTCACGGTCAACCTGGGCCCTGGCGACGAGGACAAGGCCCGGCTGGTCGAGGCGAGCCGGGCGGCGCGGGACGCGGCCGTGCAGCTCGTCAAGGCCGGCGTGACGCCGGACGAGTTGGGGCGCGCCATCGAGGCCGAGATCACGGCGCGCGGCTTCCAGCCGGTCGTGAACCTGAGCGGGCACGGCCTCGACCGCTTCGTCATCCACACCAGCCCAAGCATCCCCAACTATCCGAACGGCGATCGCCGGCCGCTCACGGCCGGCCAGGTAATCGCGATCGAGCCCTTCGCTACGACGGGGAAGGGGAAGATCTTCAGCAGCTCCCACCCCACGCTCTTCGCGCTCGTCGCCCTCAGGCCAGTGCGTTCGCCCATCACGCGGCAGGTGCTGGAGCGCATCAAGGGCTATCACGGCCTGCCGTTCACGACGCGCTGGCTCACGAGGGAGTTCGGCGCCAAGGCGCGGCTCACGCTGAAGGAGCTCGAGCGTGTCGGCGCGCTCCACGCCTACCCGCCGCTGCCGGAGGAGGCGAAAGGCCTCGTCTCGCAATCGGAGCATACCGTACTGGTAGAAGAGGACGGGTGCAGGATCCTGACGTTGCCGTAGTTCACCACCGCTACGGGCTTCTACTCGTCCGGTGACGAGCAAGAACCGGCCTCGCGATTATCGGGGCCCCTCCCCCGATGCTCGGCCTTGCATCCATCCCAAGGTAGCGGTGGTGCAAGAGGCAAAGAGTGGAAATCATCGCTTCCGTTCTTCGGTGATCGGCTCATTGTCGAGGAAGCGGAAGCGCATCGTGGCGAAGGTCTTCTCGGTGCTGCCCTCCACCTTCTCCTTCATGTGCTCGACGTTCTCCTTGCGGAAGGTCTTCGTCACCGCCGTCGTCTCGCCACCCGGCATGAAGAGGCCGCCGCCGAGCAGGTCGTCCTCGAACTCGATGCGGTAGCCGCAGTTCTGGCAGTCGCCGACGATGTAATGGCGACGGTCGAAGAAATGGCTGAAGAACTTGGCATGGTGCTGCTGGCCGCACAAGGGGCAGACGGATTGCAGCGACTCCTCAAGGTCCGCGTGAATCATATCCCGCTGATATCAGGACCTTCTTATAAGGCTTGTGTCCGATTCCGATAACCCGGGAAGGCAGGGGGACGGCAAACGCCGGGCATCGGAGCACTAGGCCTTGTACTCGGCCTCAGTCCCTTTCGCCTCGATCGCCTCGACGATGCGGGTGATCGCGTGGACGAAGGCCGCGTCCCGCATCATCATGCCGTCGTGCTCCTGCATGAGGCTGTAGATGTTGTGGAACTCAGGCACCATGATCTTCTTGAGCTTCTCGAACACCTCGTCCTCGTCCCAGTAGTAGCCCTGCCGGTTCTGCACCCATTCGAAGTAGCTCACCGTGACGCCGCCGGCATTGGCGAGCACGTCGGGGATGACGAGCACGCCCTTCTCGTGCAGGATCGCTTCCGCTTGCGGCGTGACCGGCCCGTTCGCCACCTCGAGGATGACCTTCGCCTTGATCTTCACGGCGTTCTTCGCCGTGATGACGTTCTCGAGGGCCGCGGGGATGAGGACGTCCACGTCAAGCTCGAGCAATTCCTCGTTGGTGATGCGCGCGCACCCTTTCTCCGCAGTCACGGAACCAGCGTCGTACACCTCGTTGACCGCGCCTTTCTCCTTCTTGGCGCGCATCGCGTGCTCCGGATCGAGCCCGCTCCTCTTGCACACGCCGCCTTTCGAGTCGGAGAGCGCGACGATGGTGAAGCCCTCCTCGTGAAGCATCTTCGCGAGGTGGTAGCCCGCGTTGCCGAAGCCCTGGATGGCCACCGTGGTCTTCGCCGGGTCCATGTCCCTTGCCTTCACCGCCTCCATGAGGCAGTAGTAGGCGCCCTTCCCGGTCGCCTCGCCCCGCCCCTTGCTGCCGCCCAGCGCGAGCGGCTTGCCGGTGATGACCGCAGGCTGGTAGCTCCGCTTGATCGTGCTGTACTCGTCCGCCATCCAGCCCATGATCTGCGGGGTGGTGTAGACGTCAGGCGCAGGGATGTCCTGGTCGGGGCCGATGACGTCCGCGATGCCGCGGATGAAGCCGCGCGACACGTGCTCGAGCTCGTGCTTGTTCAGCTTCTTGGGGTCGACGATGACGCCGCCCTTGCCGCCGCCGAAGGGGATGCCGACCACGGCGCACTTGATCGTCATCCAG
>CAZSAS010000104.1:0-3925 GCA_964604855.1 uncultured Methanosarcinales archaeon | reverse complement strand
CAACATCGCCATCCTCGCAGGCCCGAGAATCGGCGCCCAACTCCTCGCGCACGCCGGCTCCCTAGAACGCCTCGCGAGCGTACCGAGCAGCACCCTCCAGCTCTACGGCGCCGAGACGGCGCTGTTCCGCCACTTGCGCGACAAGCGCCGGCACCGCTCGCCGAAGTACGGCGTGCTGTTCAACCATCCGCTCATCCAACGCGTGCCGCAGCCCGAGAAGGGCAAGGCCGCGAGGGCGCTCGCGGACAAGCTCAGCCTCTGCGCCCGGCTCGACCGCTTCAAGGGCGAGAACAAAGCGGCAGAGTACAAGGCGCAGCTCGCGAAGAGATTCGAGGACTGGTAAGATGGGAACGACGGCGCGGAAGCTGAAGAAAGGCGTGAAGGGCGTGTTGCTCGCGTGGCAGCTCCTCATCATCGTCCTCCTCAGCGCGCTCCTCATCCCGCTCTTCCTGCACAGCGCGACGAGCAGCGCGTTCTACACCTGGTGGGTCATGCTGAGCATCCTCGCCTACCTCATCCTCACCTACATCCAGCTCCGGCTTAGGGAAGGCGCGGTCAAGCGCTATCTCGAGAGCCTGGCGACGCGCGTGTTCCTCGCCGTCGTCGCCCTCGCCGTCGCCTTCGTCACGGTCGCGCTCCGCGCAGACCTGTGGAGCGGCGTCTTCCTCGTCGTCGCAGCGGTCCTGTACGCGGCCGCATTCCAGAAGATCGCGTTCCTCAGGGTGATAGGGCTATGAACGAAGCGCTACCAGGCATCTGGCTCAAGCCAGGGAAGTGCAAGCAGGTCCTCACGAAGAACCTCACGCCGGGCAAGACCTTCTTCGACGAGGACCTGATGAAGATAAAAGGAGCTGAAGGGAAGGAGACGGAGTACCGCGTCCTCGACCCGACGAGGAGCAAGCTCGGCGCCGCCGTGATGAAAGGCCTGCACCGTTCCGGCCTGAAGGAGGGGAGCCTCGTGCTCTATCTCGGCGCATCGCATGGCTACACTCCCTCGTTCGTGTCGGACATCATCGGCGACGAGGGCTTCATGGTCTGCCTCGATTTCGCCCCTCGAGTCGTCAGAGACCTCGTCTTCGTCTGCGACGCGCGCGGGAACATGGCACCCCTGCTCGGAGACGCGAAACATCCCGAGAGCTACGCGGACGCGGTCCCCGAGGGCGGCGTCGACGTGGTGTACCAGGACATCGCCCAGAAGGACCAGCTCGACATCTTCGTCAAGAACTGCGACCGGTTCCTCAAGCCGAGCGGGCACGGCTTGCTCGCGGTGAAGGCCCGCAGCATCGACGTGACCAAGCGTCCTGAGCTCCTGTTCAAGGACATCAGGAAACGCTTCGAAAGCCTGGAGGGCTACAGCATCACCGACTATCGCGAGCTCGCGCCCTTCGAAAAGGACCATGCCTTCTTCGTGGTGAAGAAGAGGTAGCCCGATGGCACGACGCGACGTTCCTGGCTGGAGACGTTACCTGCTGCAGCAGGAGCAAGCGGGCCTGCTCGCGCGCTTCGGCACCAACGGGCTCGATCTCCATAACCTCACCATCCGGCTGAACAACACCTTCGCCCCGAACAACCGACGCAACTGGCTCTTCCTCACGCCCGAAGCCGTGATGCGCCAGACAGACCCCCTCTGGCCAGACGAGGCGCTCAAGCTGTACCGCGTCGGGGTGACGAGCATCGAAGAACCGGACGGGCTGAAGCTGCATGGCATGATTCCCTACTACCTCTCCTTCGACGAGAAAGGCGTGTTTGTCGAGGCGGTCGCGCCGTACGCCCAGAGCAAGAACGGCGTCATCGAGAATGCGGACCTGCAGCATCTCTACTTCCTCAATCCGGCACGGTCGCTCGCAGTGACGGGAGTGGTGCTGGATGGCTGACCGCTACGCCCGTCAGACGATCCTGCCGGAGGTCGGTGAAGAGGGGCAGGCGCGGCTCGCCGCCAGCACGGTCGCCATCGTCGGCATGGGCGCGCTCGGCTCCGTGGCGGCGGAGCTGCTCGCTCGGGCGGGCGTCGGCCGGTTGAAGCTCATCGATTTCGACATCCTTGAAATGAACAACCTGCAACGGCAGGCGTTGTACGTCACGGAAGACGCTGGGAGACCGAAAGTCGATGCGGCAAGGGAGAGGATAGCGGCGATCAATCCCGACGTGACGGTGGATGCGGTCATGGATCATCTCGAGAGGAGGAACCTCCCTTGGCTCGACGATGCCGACCTCGTCATCGACGGCACCGACAACATGGAGACGCGCTTCCTCATCAACGAGCGATGCTCTGGCAAGCGTCCTGTGATCTTCGCGAGCGCGGTGATGGACAAGGGCTCGGTGCTACCGGTACTGCCGGGGCGCGCCTGCTATGCCTGCATCTACGGGAAGAAGAAGAATTGCGAGACCTGCTGCGAGCATGGCGTGCTGAACGGCGCCACCCACGTCGCGGCCTCGGTCGCGGCGACCGAGGCGCTCAAGGCGCTGCTCGGGCTGCCGGCGATGGACGGCCTCTTCTCCTTCAGCCTCTTCGACAGCCGTTTCGACCTGCTGCGCGTGCGGCGCGACCCGAAGTGTGGCGTCTGCGCCAAGGCTTCCCGACGACCGTGACGACGCCAAGGAGCAGGAAGGAAAAGAAGGGAAAAGGTTTCGCTCACGCCTCCGCTGCCTTGCGTCCTGCCGCCTTGAGACGCGCGTCCATGCGGAGCTCGTGGTACTTGCCGACCTGGTAGCGCAGGGTGAGTATCGCGCTCCTCACCGCCGCCTCGGTCCCGAAACCTTCTTCCGTGACGTGGAACTTGCCCCCGTCCGTGACGAGGTTGAGGGCGCACTGGAGTAAGGGGTTGGCGCCCAGGCTGCCGTGCAGCCGTTTCAGGTGGAGGTGGAGGTGCATCTCGCGGAACCGGCCCTTCTCGCGTTCGAGGAAGCTGAAGATCTCCTGTCTCGTCTCGAAGCGGTCAACGGGGTCAAGCTGGTCGAAATCACCGCTGGTCTGCACATACATCGACGCCATTGGGTCCACCTCCTGGCAGAGCACGCTATCTGGTCACTGCGTCAGAATCGAGAGTGTCGCGCCCCGTCCACCCAGAGACCACTATGATTCCTGAGTATAAAAAAGTATTCTTTGGGGTTCTCACTCGAGACAGCGAAAGGTCCAGATATAATCTTATTAACTTATATTATCTTTTTGAATTGCAAAAATTATATAAACAATCTACCTTATAAATTGCGTCAGGCGACCGGATGCTGACAGAGAAGGAGCTGCAGGTTCTCACGAGACGCGCACGCGGCGAGAGCCAGCGGGCCGTCGCGAAGGCATTGGGCATCAGCCAGGCGGCCGTCTCCCAGTTCGAGACGAACGCCCACAAGAAGATCCTCGAGGCGGAACGCCTCAAGAGCATCGTGAAAGGGCTCGGCATCCGCACCGAAAGAGGCCTCGCAGGGCTGCGCGTGCGCTACGGGGGTGGCAAGCGATGAGCCTCGACGCCATCACCGCGCAGACGGAACGCGAGCGCATGCTGCGCCGCAAAGCGGACGAGGCCCTGGCAAAGGGTCTCATCACCCCGGCCGAGCACGCCTTCTACCTCAAGAAAGAGCTTGACATCTCGCCTGCTGAGGCCCGTGCGGCGAACACGGATCCTGCACGCGCCTACGCGGAACGGGGGTCGAGCCTGGACGAGTCCCTCGCGGAGAAGCGCAAGAGCGTCATGGTCAAGACCCTGGCCACCTTCATCCTCATCGCCGGCATGCTCTCAGCCCTCTGGCTCTTCGCACCGTCGCAAGGCGGCCTGACCGGCTTCGTCACCCACTCCCCGACGGCAGAGCAGCAGCTCGAACTCGGCCTCGTCTTCTCCGAGAACGGGAACGTCACGCTCAACCTCACGAACATTTCCGGTCTCGTGGCGTCCGGTGAGCTCGTGAACGGTTCTGGTGCGGTGTGGCTTGT
>CAZSAS010000103.1:0-3985 GCA_964604855.1 uncultured Methanosarcinales archaeon | reverse complement strand
AGCGTCTTATCGCGCTCTTCCTCGTCGCGGCGTTCGCGCTGCTCGGCCTTGCGACGGGCGCGAGCGCCTACACGTACGGCCCCTACGGCACGGTCTACGGCTACTACTACAGCGCCGGCGGCTATCCAGTCTACAACTTCCATCCGACCGCGTACGGGCCGCGTGGTTGGGCGAACTACGGGCCCTACTACCACGGCGGCTACCTCTATCCCAACCAGGGATTCTACGGCTACAACAGCGGGTACCCAAACTACTACTACCGTGGCTACGGGGCCTACGGCGGCTACTACGGCGGGTATTATGGCCGCTTCAGCGGCTACTACGGGTACAGCCCCTGGTACTACAACTACTGGCCATACACCTACCGCGTCTACCAGCGCGGGTACCCGTGAGGGGTGTGCTATACAACCGCTTTTTCGGGGTACTGAGTCCAAACAACTGATTGTTCTACCTTACCCGCCTCACCAGGTCATGCTTGGAGGACGGAGATTCACGACGGGGCCGCTCGAAGCACTCGGGTTTGCAGCGAAAATGGCGCGTAACTTAGACTCTCACATGGTTGTCATTGCGGTCCCTGAATGGGACGAGTCCAATTTTCAGAGGGTGATTGGTGGCAGTTATCTTTACGATGAAATGACCCGATGGTATGATGCAATCTCCGGAGCAGTTATGGACGTTAATGGCGTTGAGCAGCAGCATGTACGTGTCTATTGTGATCTTGAACACGTCTCTTTCTGCCAAGGCAGTCTGGACGAGTTTATCGAGACATATGCGCCAGGATCAGTGGGGAGAGCGAATCTTGCTCTTCTGCGCAGCCAATTAAGACAGTAATTTCTCGAGTCTCTCAATCTTCTCCCGCGTCCTCACGAGTTTCTTGTTCGCCTCCTTGACGAGATAGGCGATGAACTTCTCCGGGACGAACAAGGCGCCGTCTTTCGCGACGGGGACGTCAATCCTTTCCGACGTCGTCGCCTCGATCATGATCCGCGGGCTCGTCCCGGTCACGCCGCTGTGCTTCCATCCTGCCGCTTTGCAGGCCTTGAGGAAGGCATCAGCCGCGTCCATGCTCGCACAGCAGACGTGCAGGATGGCGCCTTCCATGCGGAACCAGACCGTGCCGCTCGGAGCGGCCGACAGGGCGGCCAAGGCCCGCTGCACGTCCTTCTCCTCCGCCTCGTCGTGCGAGACGTAGAGCCACGCGCCCTCGTGCTTCTTCCCCGATGCCGGTTCGACGAAGAGGTCGATCCTGCCGGCGCAGGAACTCGTGGTGTAGTACTCGTCGCGGGCGTTGACCGCGTCGAGCAAGGGCTTGATCGCGTCGTCCACATCGCCTTTCTTGGAGTGGTCCTTTGCCTCGCTTTCCAGCTCGGCCAGGTATTTCCGCTTCTGGACCACGAAGGCATCGCTCATGCGACCAAGAAGATAATAATTTTTTATAAGGATGAGTGTTTTTGGGAGCTGATGACGCCCGAAGAGCGCTTCGCCAGGTTCGAGGAGATCAAGACGCACTACAAGGCCCTGGACGACGAGGGCCTGCGCCGGGGCGAGCTCGCCATGGGCGAGACGACGCACGGCTTCTGGGGCACGACGAACATGAACGATGCCTGGATACTCTTCACGCGCATCGGGCTGGAGCGCTTCACACGCTTCGTCGACCTCGGCGCCGGCGACGGCAGGATAGTCGCCATCGCCAGCCTCTTCACCGAGGCAGTCGGAGTCGAGGGCGATGAGGACCTGGTGCGGAAAGGGACTGAGGCCTGGAAGACGCTCAAGCTCGACGGTCCGCGCCTGAAGCGGAAGGACTATCATGCGGAGGACCTGGGCGCCTACGACATCGTCTTCATGTTCCCCGACAAGGAGTTCGACGTGCGCATCACGGGCAAGCTCCTCCAGGAATTCCGCGGCCACCTCCTCATCTACAACAACGCCTACCTCCCCGTCATGCTCCCGAAAGGCAAGACTATCTGGATCGAGCAGCTCCCCGTCACGCCCTTCCACATCAACGTGCCCGCGGAGAACCTGGAGCGGCATTGAACCGTCGCCACAGACGGGGAGGAGGCCGCGGTGACGAGCAAAACATGCGGACAACCGATACCTTTTTAAATGAACCGGCGTTCTCTGGATTCCATAAAATCCTTCTCACCGACGTGAATCTCGAGCTATTGGTGGGAGTTTAGCGAGGTGTAACGATATGGCTGAAGCGCAGGAGCGCCTCAAGACTGGCACCACGACCGTGGGCCTGAAATGCAAGGACGCCATCATCCTGGCGGCCGACAGGCGCGCCACGGCAGGCAATCTCATCGTCGACAAGAAAGTGGAGAAGGTCGTCCCGGTCACGGACACCATGGCGGTGACCACCTCGGGCAGCGTCTCCGACCTCCAGCTCCTGCTCAAATACCTCAAGGCGGAGCTCCGTCTCAGGAAGATCAGGCTCGGCCGCGAGAGCACGGTCAAGGAAGCGGGCCACCTCCTCAGCGCCTGGGTCTACCAGATCCTGCGCAGCCAGATGGGCGTGTGCCACTTCGTCCTCGGCGGCTTCGACAAGGAGCCCCGGCTGTACGACATCTACCCGGACGGCAGCCTCACCGAGAGCGACGACTTCGTCGCCTCGGGCAGCGGCAGCGTCATCGCCTACGGTCTCCTCGAGGACCAGTACAAGACCGACATGACGGTCGAGCAGGCGGTCAAGCTCGCCGTCAAGGCGGTCAACGTCGCCCTCCAGCGCGACAGCGCGAGCGGCAACGGCATCACCGTCTACGTGATGGACAAGGACGGCGTGCGGCGCGAGCTCGAGAAGCAGCTCACGACGAGCCTCCTCTGAAACCTTTCCCCGCTCTCACATTTTGCGATATCCGTTTTCCGGCATAACCCCTACTGACAGAAGATACGAAAAAGGTGAACATCTTGTCTGATATCATCGACGAAATCATGAAGAACCTCTCGAAGGACGACATCAGCGATGCCGTCTTCGAAGGGGCCAACATCGTCCTGTACACGAAGAAGAAGGAGTTCTTCCTCAAGGACCAGGGACGCATCCGCGAGATCGTCAACCTCATCAAGAAGCGCATCGAGCTCCGCCCGGACCCGAGCATCCTCATGGAAGAGGAGAAGGCGGACGCCCACATCAAGAAGGTCATCGGCGAGGAGGCCAAGATCACGCAGCTCTACTTCGAGCACGAGCGCAGCATCGTCACCATCGAGGTGGAGAAGCCGGGTATCGCCATCGGCAAGAAAGGCGAGAACCTCCAGACCATCAAGGAGGACACGCTCTGGGTCCCGGTCATCAAGCGCACGCCCGCGATCAGGAGCGAGATCATCGAAGGCATCCGCGCCGTGCTGTACGAGAACAGCGACTACCGCCGGAAGTTCCTCAACAAGACGGGCGAGCGCATCTACAACGGCTGGCTCCGCCAGAAGAAGGAGGAGTGGATCCGCATCACCTACCTCGGCGCGGCCCGTCAGGTCGGCCGGAGCGCCATCCTCGTCCAGACGCCCGAGAGCCGCGTCCTCCTCGACTGCGGCCTCGACCCGGCGAACGGCGCCCATCCCTACCCCTTCCTCGAGGCGCCCGAGTTCCGCATCAACGAGCTCGACGCGGTCATCGTGAGCCACGCGCATCTCGACCATAGCGGCTTCGTCCCCTACCTCTTCAAGTTCGGCTACCGCGGCCCCGTCTACTGCACGGCGCCGACGAGGGACATCATGGCCCTCCTCCAGCTCGACACGGTGAAGATCGCGCGGAACGAGGGGCAGGAGCCCATCTACACGAGCGACGAGATCAAGGAGATGGTCAAGCACACGGTGACGCTCGAGTTCGAGGAGGTCACCGACGTCACGCCCGACGTGCGGATCACGCTGCACAATAGCGGGCACATCCTCGGCAGCGCGATGTGCCACCTCCACGTCGGGAACGGGCTGCACAACATCCTGTATACCGCCGACCTGAAGTTCGCGAAGACGCGATTATTGTCGCCCGCGACGACGA
>CAZSAS010000102.1:0-4027 GCA_964604855.1 uncultured Methanosarcinales archaeon | reverse complement strand
GGCGTTCAGCGGCACGCGGAGCAGGTCGGAGATCTCCTGTCGCCCCGCCTGGCCTACCTGACGGCCACGGTCGTCACGGCCCAGGTGCAGCGGAACGTGCGCGCCAACGAGAACATCAGCGCCGCGTGCACGCCGGACGGAGGCGACCTCCACGCTTGCCTCGTCACGGTCCGCAACCTCGACGCCGGACGGAACAGGCATGTCCGGCTCGTCATCGAGGACGACGTGGGCAACAAGGTCGAGCGCACCCTTGTCATCCCCGCCATCCTCGCCGTGGCGAACGTCAGCTTCACCCCGGACTTCTTCACGGCGAAAGCGAGCGCCATCACGCCCGGGACGATCAACCGGGTCACCCTCGACCTGGCGCAGCAGAACGCAATCGAGCTCCCGCAATTCATCACCTACGGACTGACGCGCAAGCAGCCGCAAGCGGAGGTGCTCTACCAGGAGCTTGACGCCTCGACATGCGAGGTCCTGCCCGGACCCGCGGGCGATCCCTTCGGCTACAGCCCCGGCAACTGGACCGCCGCCCGCTCGCTCTACACCATCAAGGTCATGGACGCGAGGGCACCATGGGACGTGGACAACCGCCTCGACGCCGCGCTCCTCAACGTCGACACGACCGAGAACGCGCTCAAGGTGCGTTGCAACCTCAGCCTCACGGTGAAGCGGGGCAACACCCTCTACGAGAATCCGGAAGTGGAGACCCTGTACTGGCCGCTCATCCTCAGGAACAGCGCGCTCGGTTCGCCGGGCGCGGCCTTCCTCGAGAAGATCCACGGGGCGGAGGACGACGTGAACGGCGGACTCAACAATATCATCGGAACCGCGAACAAGATCATGAACACCCTCGGCCAGATGTGCAAGCTCGAGGGGATCTTCAGCATGATCGAGACCGGCCATCTCAGTCAGGAAGCGGTGGGGTGGATCCTCACCTCGCTGGGTGGCGCAGGACAGGGCATCGTCCAGAGCGCGGTGGCGCAGTTCGCCGCCACCTATGAGCCGGATGTCCAGCTCTGGTCGGGGAACAATCTGGGCGCGGTGAACGACGCGGCCGGCAAGGGCAGCGGCTTCATCCGGAAGGTGTGCGACTGGGTCCAGTGCAAGACCGGCGAGGACTACGACAACAGCGTGGCTGCGCGCACCACCGGCGGCACCGACGGGAGCTGGATGGGCGCCACTGGCGACTGGCTCGTCGCCGGCGGGAATGACTACAGCGGCATCGCCGGCCTCGGCAAGGAAGGCAGCTTGGGCAACCAGGCGGCGAGCTTCCTCGCGAAGGACGTGAACACGCCCGACGTGGAGAACAGCCTCCTCGTGAGCATCGCGACCGGCTGCATCCCGGGCATCATCTACAATCTGGAAAAGTACCGGCAGATCGACTGCGGCTACCTCGTCTGCCTCAAGGAGCAGGCCGTCTCCGGCGCGAGCATCGCGCCCTGCGAGGAGGCGAAAGGCTCGCAGCTCTGCCTGCTCGTCATGAACGAGGTCTTCGAGCTCCCCTACGTCCGCTCCTTCATGAACCTGATGGGCAACATCAACCAGCTCATCCAGAACCCGCTCATCCTGCTCCAGCAATACCTCCTGAAGGGACCGTGCCAAGGCATGGACAAGGTCATGACCTTGCAGGGCTTCGCATGCCGCATCGTCAAGGTCTTCGCGAAGACGAAGGACTTCCGCAGCGTCACCGCGGCGAGCGTTGACTTCCGCATCCCCTACCAGCAGGACCTGTGCGACCGCGCGCTCTGCCAAGGGGACGAGTGCGGCTACCAGTACAGCAGCTACCTCCAGGGCATCCTCCCCGGCGGCGAGCTCAAGCTCGAGGACTGGCGTCGGCTGCGCATGAGCGAGCGCGAACAGAAGATATTCAAGCAGGAGTTCGGCAAGCGCGAGACCGCGTTCAACACCGAACTGAGCAAGATCCGCACAAGCGCCGAACCCCTCACGGCAAAGCAGCTCAAGGAGCAATACCCTGCGATCTACCAGTACCAGCAGATGAGCGGACAGCACGACACGGAGAAGTTCGTGAGCATGCTCCGCGCCGTGCCCCGGGACGAGGTGGACGACCTGATGGTGCTGGCGAATCAAGGCAGCTATCCGAAGACGAAAGAGCAGTTCGACGCCCTGCTCGCCATCGGGCCGGCCGACACGGGACTGGGCAGTTTCGTCAGCAAAGTCCCGGATTACTATTGCGACTTCCAGGGCTGCGGCGGCGACACGTGCAAGCGCCTGGCGGGCAACAGCAAGTCCAAGCGCAAGACGTGCGACTCCTTCGATGCGGAGCTGGTCAAGGCTGGCATGGTCGCCAAGCCCGACGGGAAGGAGATCAAGATCTGCAAAGGGAGCAATACGGAGGACTGCGCGACGAAACAGCAGTGGGAGACCGCCCAGACGGTCCGGCGCAAGGCCGCGCTGAACCAGCTCGGCAACACGCTCGTCAACGCGGTCCTCGACGCGGCCATCAACAAGCTGCTCGAGGAGGGGAAGCTCGATTTCCTCTTCCTCCGCGGCTGGGCGCCGGATTTCGCCGACAAGATCGACCAGTACCTGAATCCGGAACGGCTGAAGCAGAGCCTCTGCAGCCCGGCCGGCGCGTTCAAGGAATTCACTGAGGATACGGGCGCAGTGTACACGCTCCAGCAAGGCCTCTACCGGCCGGTGCTCACCTTCGCCGGCGAGACGCTCGCGCTCGAAGACAAGTACCTCTACACGCTCAGCGCGGTCATCCTCAGTCCGGACAGCGAGAACGAGGTCGAGCTCGTCCTCATGCCAGGCAACGTCGTCGTCGACCAGGCGACCCTCGCCAAGGACCAGTACCTCACGATGGCGAAGGCAGTCAACGACACGACGCGCTTCGAGACCGTCTGCGTCGAGTTCTCGCAAGGATTCCCGAACCCGAGCAGCGGACGGCGCTACTGTCGCTCGCTCCAGGCGGACGCCTACAGCCGTGGCGGCGTCACCGACGAGCAGCTGCCGGAATACGGCACTTCCGACCCCTTCAACCCGGCGACCGGCGGCCAGGGCAGCAGCCAGCAGACCGGCGGCATCTGGAGCTTCCTTGGCGGGGGCGCCTTGTCCGGGGGTGGCGGGAGATGAGACGGAGCATGGAGAGGAAAGCCCAGGTCACGTTCTGGGTCATCATCGGCCTCGTGCTCCTCATCCTGCTCGCGCTCTTCCTCTTCCGCAGCAGCATCTTCGGGGTCGAGGAGAACACGCTCGCGCCAGCCAAGACGGCACAGGTCGAGAAGCTCGTCCTCACCTGCGAATCGGAGAGCCTGGAGCGCATGCTCCGGAAAGCGGGGGAGCAGGGTGGCTGGATCGACACCTCCGGTCTCAGCGTCCATCCGCTGGCGTGGGACTCGGATGTCGTCCAGCTCGGCCCCAGCAACATCCCCTACTGGAGCCATGTCCGGCCGTGCCAGGAGAACGCGCTCGGCTGTGAGGCGAGCGAACAACCCGCCCTGTGCAGCGACGCCGATTGCCCTGTTGTCGTGCCGCCTTTGATCACCTCAGGAGAGAGCCTCCAGCAGCAGCTGGAGCGCCTCCTCCCTGCGGAGCTGGAGCGCTGCCTCGACGGCTTCGGCGTCCTCCAGGACGAGTTCGCCATCGAGCCGAAGCATGCTCCCGCGTTCGACGTCGTCATCGCCGAGCACCAAGTCGTCGCCAGGCTGAAGTATCCCCTCGTCATCCAGGACCTTGCGAGCGGGAGCAAGGGGCTCCTCCAGGATTTCACCGCGAACGCGGACGTCTCGCTCCCGGAGATCTACGACCTGGCGAACGAGCTCTCAAAGGCGGAGCGCAAGACCGCCTTCCTGGAACGCCTCACCCTCCATCTTCTCTCGATCTACAGCGGCATGGACTCCGAGATCCCCCCGATGCGCTCGGTCAGCCTTTTCGGAACCAAGAAGTACTGGCTCCGGAGCGACGTGGAACGCCTCCTCATGGATGAGGTCCTGCCCTGGACGACCTTCATCCAGGTGCCGAACGCGCTCGCCGGCTTCCACCCCATCTTCCCCCCGGACGGCCT
>CAZSAS010000101.1:0-4036 GCA_964604855.1 uncultured Methanosarcinales archaeon | reverse complement strand
ATCGTGCTCCAGGCGAGTGCAGTATTTAAATATTTCGGGTCGCTTTGAGAGGAGAAATCCTGGGACAAATGGGGCGAGGGGGTGTCCTCACTCCGTTCGGGACTCCCGGCGCCCACTCGCTTCGCTCATGGGGCTGGGAGGATTCGAACCCCCGACCACACCCAAGCTGGTGCCGGTGTCACGACGACGCCAGGCATCCCCAAGGGCGCATCATACCAAGCTAGACCACAGCCCCGTGGTCTTGGCGACGAAACGGAGCCGCTTTAAAAACGTTGCTGTCGGGCTACGCGCGCCGCTCGATGAGCTGGACCTCGCCGTGGTTCGCCTTCACGTCGACGAGGTCGCCTTGAGCGAGGCGACGTCATAGAAGTACTCGCTGCTCCCGTGCTGGTAGCGGACGATGAAGGCGTCGTAGCCGTAGCCGATGGCCTCCCGCATGCGGACGCCGCCGCCCACCATGGCGAAATCGATGAGGAGGGGGAGGCCGTTGAAGCGCTGGATGTACCAGTCGCGTGTCGCCAGCTCCCGGAGCCGGCGCAACGCCCCTTCCCGGTCGAGATGGACGAGTCCCATGCGCGAGTGTGGTGGGCTGCGCAATAAAAAGGTTGCTGCTTCACAGCCCGACGATGCGGCTCTCGTGCCCCGTCTTCTCGATCCTGATGACGTGGTCGACGTAGCCCTCCATCTGGGCCTCGTGGCTCACGATGAGCACCTGTTTCAGCTTGAGCTGCTCGAGCACGTCGCGCACCCGGTCGAGCTGCTCGGAGGAGAAGCCATCGGTCGGCTCGTCGAGGACGAGTAGGTCCTTCGTGTTGATGTGGCTGAGGAACTCGTTGATCGCCTTGTTCAGGCTGAGCCGGTAGGCGAGCGCGATGCTCGTCTTCTCGCCGCCCGAGAGATGGTCAATGCTCGTCTCGTACCCGTCCTGGACGATGACCGGCGTGAACCCGGCGTCGAGCCGGACGGAAAGGGTCTCGTCTTCCATCAGTGTCGCGAACCATTCCTTGAAGTACTCGTTGAAGAGCCCGTAGATGCTCGTGAACATCGCGCGCTCGACAGCGCGGCTCACGTTCAGGAGGTGCTTGCTCACCCACGCCAGCCGTCGCTGCACGGCTCGCAACTCCCGTTCGTAGCGGGCGCGTTCCTGCTTCCGGGCTTCGATCCTCGCCAGTTCCCGCTCGACACCCTCGCGCTCCTTCTTGAGCTCCGCTTCCGAGACGCGGAGGCGCTCGACAGCCGTCCGTTGCGTTTCGTAGCGCTTCTTGAGCGCCGCATGCTCCTGCTCGTCGACCCCTTCCTTCTCGGCTAGCCCCTTCTTCGCGTTCTCGTAGCTTGTCCGGTGTCCCTGCTCATGCCCCTTGAGTTGCGTCAGCAGTTGCTCCATCGATTCCCGTCGCCGCTTCAAGCCTTCGAGCGTCTTCAGCTTCTCCTTGTTCGCCGCGACGAGGCCTTGCTTCTGGCGCAGCTCGGCGCGTTTCTCATCGAGCTTGGCGCGTTTCTTCTCGAGTTCCGGCTTGAGGCTGGCGAGGTGCGCGAGGCGTTCCTCGGCCTGCCCGATCCGCCTCTCCTCCTCCTGGCGGATGCTGTTCTTGTGCTCGTCATCCACGTCCTGGCGGCAGGTCGGGCAATGCGTCAGCGCCTGCACGCTCTCCATCACGGCTTCCGCCCGCTTGATGATCGCCCGCTGCTCGGTCTCCTTCGTGAGGAACTCGGCCTCTTTCGCTCTGATTCTCGCTTCGTGCTCGTCGAGCTTCTTCCCGACGGTGGCAAGGAGCGCCTCATCCGCGTCTGCGGGGGCCAGCCGTCTCCCGGTCTCCCGTATCTGCTCGTCGACCGTCTTCTGGTCCTGTCGCACTTCTGCCTGTCGCTCGAGGGTGTTGTCGAGCTGGTTCTTGGCGACCGCCATCCGCTTCCTGAGCTCCTCAATGGCGAAGCGTTCCTTGTCGAGGCGTTCGAGCGTGGCCTGCTGCGCCGCGAGCTTCTCCTGTTCGGCCTTCAACGTCGCCGAGAGGCCCTTGCGTTTCTCCGAGAGCTCGGCGAGCCGCGCCCTGGTTTCCTTCGCGTCGGTGGCCGTCTTGCCGAGCTCGTCGATGCGGGCCGACAGGTCGGTCTCCTCCTTTCGCATCCCGCGGATGAGGTTCGCGGCGTTGTTCTCCACCCGCTTGTACTTGTCGATGTCGAAGAGCTTGCGCAAGGTGTCGATGCGGTCGTCCGCGCCCTCATAGATGATGGCCTTCATCTCCTCCTGTGGCGTGTAGACGGTGTAGCGCCACAACGGCCGCTTCCCTTTCGTGAGCAGCGCGGACGGGTAGTTGAGCAGGGCGAGCACCTTGGCCTTGAGCTCCTGCGCCGTCGCCTCGGTCGTGACGCCGTCGACGACGAGGCTGCCCGTCTCCTGGGAAACGTTGTTCGGTCCGCGCTTCAGCGAGCGCGTGATGCGCATCTCCACGCCACTGATCTCGAGCGTGAGCGCCACCTCGCCGTGCCGGGCGCCGTGGCGCAACAAGGCGGCGCCGGAGAGCTCGCCCCGCTGGATGCCGAAGAGCGCGAACTCGAGCGCGAGGAGGATGGTCGACTTGCCGCTCCCGATGTCGCCCGCCAGCAAGGTCATGCCGTCCGGGAACTCGATGCGCTCGTCGACGTACGAGCGGATGTTCCGCAGATGGAGCGCCTTGAGGAGCATGCCGCGGCGGAAGGGCGGCGGCTATAAAAAAGTTCTCGGCATCCGCTAAAAAGTCAATTTTATAAAGGGAATGTGAGGCGCCCAATCCGCGGGAAGGGCCATCATGAAACTCAAACGGGAATTCCTCGAGTTCAACAAGGAGATCCTCATCGGAGAGATAGGCGCGATCATCGGCGCCCCGTTCTTCGGCCACGCCACCTCGTACGTGACCGCCTCGCCCGACGTCATCTCGGGAATGGCGGTGCTGGGCGCCATCCTCGGCGGCGGCGTGCTCTTCCTCTCCACGAAAGCGCATCACAAGCACCGGCGGAACAGGCTCTCGCTCAAGAATATCTTCCGAGACCTCGCGTACTTCACCCCCGCCGCGTTCCTGACGACCTTCCTCGTCAGCTACCCGATCCTGTTCTTCCTGTCACGCCATCTCCAGAACTACCTGCCCGCATTCGCCTCCGTCCTGGTGTCCGAGATTGCGGCATTCCTGCTCTTCCTCATCATCATCAACCTGTACCGCCTGCTGCTCGCGAAGCACACGGGCAAGCTGCTCTAACGGACGTGCGTCCGGTAGAACTCGGTCAGGAAGATGCTCTTCGTGAAGGCGCCCGCGGGGATGCCGACGAGGATGACGGCCATGACGAGGAAGATCATCCCGAGCGCGAGATCGTTGAGGAGCGCGATGAGGTAGTCCTCGAAGTGCTTGAAGACGACCCTGACGAGGTCGAACTCGAAGCAGGCGCTCACCTTCTGCTTCTTCATGAAGTTGATCGCCAGGATCGGCACGACGAGGATGGCGAAGAGGTCGAAGAGGAGCATGATGAGGATGTTCCCCTTCGAGGCGAGGCCGAAGAGGGCCGAGGCGGCGATGAGCGCGACCATGCCGGGGAAGCCCTTCCAGAACATGAGCCAGCCGAGCGTGAAATCGCTGCCATGCCTGATCTCCGGGAGCTTGTTCCACTTCTGGACGAGGAACTCGTTGATGATCCGCACCTTGTACCCGATCAGCAGGAACCAGCCGTACACCGGCACGAGCAGCCAGAGGATGTTGAGCAGCCCCGCCCATCGCTTGAACGGGTACCTGTACGCCTTGGTGAAGTCGAGCGACGCCATGATTCGCCTCTGGAAAACGTTGTTTTTAATGGTTTCGGAAAGAAGATGAAGGATAGCCCCGCTCGGGCGTCCGACGGTTTTCTGACATCGAAGGGTCCCTCACAAGGGCACTCCCTGCGTGGCGGCTTCGGTAGAAGAAGGGAAAAGAAGGTTATATTTCTGCCGGTTCGCCTGGTTCGGCAGGGGAGATTCCGACAGAGGAATCTGCAGCCTCCTCCGCGTCCGGGCCTTCGCCAGCCCCGGTCCATT
>CAZSAS010000100.1:0-4080 GCA_964604855.1 uncultured Methanosarcinales archaeon | reverse complement strand
CATCTGCTGGAGAACCTTGCGGTCGCGCTGGACGGCCTCCTCGACAATGCGTGCGAGGTAGTCGTTCAGCGTGACGCCTTTCAGGACGGCGATAATCTTGGCTCTTGTATGAGCCTCGTAGCTCAACTGTATGTTGACCCGTTTCATCTGTCGTCGCTGCGCCGCCGGAGCGGGCGGGGTGTCGTTGCTGCACGGGTACACGAGAACGTGTACTCCAGGCGTTGTATTGGCTGATTATCGACGTGACACTTTAAATACTTTTCTATTTCTATATATAAATACTTTAGTATAAATACTATTAAATGTATTAATGTTAAAGATGTAGAAATATTTCAATTAGTGCACTAATTTCACTAAGTTTTTTTTCCATCCGTGTCCTGGCCTTTTTCCTCCTCCGCAGGGCCCGACCCCTGGAAGCCCTCGCCCTCGTCGTCATCCAGGTCCTCGCTCAGCGGCGGAGGCGTCGCCGTCCCAGCCGCGTCCGCCGCGTTCCCGGACCCGCCGCTGGGCTTCTCCGCGCCGACCACGTCCCGATCGATGGCGTCGTCCTCGGCGTCGATCTGATCGTAGAGCTGCTGCTTGGTCTCGTAATGGCTGTAGAGCAGGCGGAGCTTGCGATAGACAAGCATGACGCCGGGTTGCTGCTCGGCCAGCCTCTTGAAGTGCGTGTCGGTCTCGAGCCGGTAGACTTCCTCGCAGAGCTCGCGCTCGAGGTCGAAGGGGTTCTCGCGCTCCTTGTAGCGCTCGTACAGGCTTATCATATTGCGATAGGCGAGCGCCAGGTCGGGGAATTCCGTGAAGAGATCGTGCAGGCCCTTGTCCTTCAGCAGGCCGTGGATCTCATCGCTCATCTCCTGCTCGAGGCGCTGCAGGATCTGGTTCTCGATCTCGACGAGCCTGATAAGATGCTTGCGGTGCGCGTCCAGGGCCCGCTCCAGCTTGCGGAGCTTCTCCTTGTCGTTGTACTCGAAACGCCTGATGATGAAATGCACGACGAGCGGCGCGCCGACGAGAAGGAGGACGAGCCACCAGAGGTATTTCGGCTCCGCCTCGCACAGGACGAAGTAGTAGTAGTAGAAGTAGATGATGATGGTGAGGATGAGGATGATGCCGATGAAGGTGTAGATGTGACGCTTGATGCGGTAGCGCGCCTTTGCTTTTTCGACGTCGTCGAGGTCGTCCCGCTTGCGTACCTCCTTGAGCTGGCGGATACCGTACCCGACCCGGGACGCGATGAGGATGAGCATGATGAGCAGGAAGAAGATGAGGTCGTTTCGCAGGGGGTCGATCTCCTTCGTGCAGACAGGGAGGGGCACCTGGAGCACGGGCGGCTTGCGGCAGGGCGCACAGTAGAGGCCGCCGCAGTCGACGTCCGTCTCGGTCCAGTCCCGGATGCCGTTCTCGCAGCTGTCGCACGGCCTGCAGGGTCCGCCGCAGTCGACGCCCTCTTCGCAGAGCGTCGAGCCGTCAGCCTGGAGCTGGCAGTCCTGGACGCCGTTCGTGCAGCTCGCGCAGGGCGCGCAGGGGCCGCCGCAGTCGATGCCCGTCTCGGCGCCGTTTTGTACCCCGTCGAAGCAGGTGGCGATGTACTCGCACGCTTCGACGAGCTGCGGCTTGTTCGCGCTCGTGCCGCATTCGTTCTCATCCCGGCAGGTGCGGTTCCGTACGCCGCTCGGTGAGCAGGACGGCCATTCGTTGCAGACCCAGTTCTCCTCGCAGGCAGGGGATCCTTCCAGCAATCCTTCGAGGAACGCTGGGAGCTGGCCGAACAGGGCTGCGAGTGCTCCACCGCCACCGCCGCCACCGCCACCGCCGCCTCCGCCACCGCCACCGCCAGCCCCGCCGCCGCCCGCCGTACCGCCACCGCCACCGGTGTTGTTTCCCGTCTCGTTCCCGGTCTCATTCCCGGTCTGGTTCGTGCTCGTGTTGCCGGTCGTGTTCGTCGAGACGTTGATGCAGTCGAAGGGACAGTTGATGTCGTTCTCGAACCAGCGGTCGCAGAGCGAGTCGCCGCAGTACGGGATGGGATGGGTCATGTTGATCCATTTGAACTGCTTGCTCGTCGTGGTCGGATCCCCTTGGAGGATGACGACGGGCTCCCCGTTGAAGAGGAAGGTGACCGTCTCTCCGTCGGACGCGCCCTGGTTCCCGTTCGTCTCCGAATCGTCGCCGGGACAGGTGAGCATGCCGAAGTAGCCGGGATTGACGATGGTGAAGCTGTCGCACGGCTGGCCGTTATGGGTTGCGGTGATGACGGTGCCCATCGGCGCGGGGCCGTTGCGATGGTAGACCGGGCCGTAGAAGATGGTGGGAAAGCCCGGATGGGCGGCCGCGAGCATTGCGCTGCCCGCGAGCAGGACGCCAGCTATGAGGAGGAGGGCGAGCGCCTTGCTGGGGACGGAGGGCGAGGCCTTCAGCAGCCCGGAGAGCGGACCGACGCGTGCCGTGCCGATGCTCTTCCTGCCGATGCCCGTCATTTCGGCACCACCCAGAGGTCGTTGGCGCTCATGTTGAACCAGTAGCCGTGATAGGCGCTCATGTTGGTGAGACTGTCGGCTCCTGGCGGAGGCCAGTCGAGGAGGTAGCCGCCGGCCTCTTCCGTGCCCTCGAGGGTCTTGAGGTAGGTGTAGCTCGTGTTGACGCTCCTGACGGCGTCGACGAGGTCCCGCGTCCTGTTCGTCGGCCAGCCGACGAGGTTCCATCCGGTCCGGAGGGTGATGCTTGAGTTGCTCGCGAGGTAGCCGTCCATGACGAAGGTGTCCCCCGAGTCCATGACGAGGTAGATGCCGTCCTGGTCGCCGAAACGGCCGAGCGTCTGCACGGTCCAGTTAGGCAGGCTGCCGTTGTAGGCCTCCCACTGGCCGTCTGAAGAGGGGGTATACTTGTAGAGGGCGCCGATGTTCGCGCCTTCCGACCCGAAGTGCGTGAGGAAGTTCGCGATGTTGTACTCGATGGGGAGGCAGGGGAAGCTCATCAGGTTGGTGCCTTGCGGGATGGAGACGTCGCAGACGAAGGGCGTGCCCGCCGTGATGTTCACCCTTGTGCTGACGTTCTGGCTCGCGCTTGGGGCGTGTGCGGTCAACTTGTCCGGCGCGAGCCTGCTGGCGAGGATGAGGAGGGCGAAGATGGCGAACAGGGTGAGGAAGAGGAGCGTGCCGAGCACGGCGGGATGGTGGAGGCTGCGCGGGCGCGTGTGCCGTGCCTGGTGCGAGGGACGCACCCGGGCCAGGGCGTCTTTCGGGATGATGCGGTGCTCGGGCTTCACGACGCATCACCTCGCCTTTCCCGTTGCGCTTTCAATTCTCGCAATTCCTTTTTCCCCATTCCCCCCTTCTCATCTTGAAATGGGGTGAGGGGCGGGGGGGTGGAGGGTGGTTTTTGGGATTTTGGAGCAGGTGATGGAGGAGAGGGCCGCTCTTCGAGCTCGATATACCACTTCCTGCGCTCCCGGTCATAGACAAACAGCACGTCGTGGGGCATCGCAGGGTCTACTGAGAAGAGGAGGGGCTTCGGGATCGTGGTCTCATAGCTGCCCCCTCGGGGGTAGAGTCGTCGCTTCAGCTCCACGCCAGGTTCATGGTGCAAGAGCGTATAAAAATTTACTTATTTTTTTACTTATTTTTTTTAACTTGAAACCAGCACTAGTATACTTTTTCCTATACAAAACGAAATATTTATATACCACTAGGGATATTGTAGAAGCAAGTACAAAACCAACCCTCACGAGGCGAACCAGTGGTAGTCCTGTTCGACCAATTCAACCTGCCCGACAGCGTCTATGACATCGTCTTCGCGACCAAGCAGCAGGTGGTCGTGGCCAAGATGCTCGTCGAGGAGATGAAGAAGAAGGACGGCGAGATCGGCAAGACTGAGATGAGCCTGTTCGCGACGGCATTGCACGACGGCATCAAGATCTCCAGCAGCCCCAAGGTGGGCCCGAAGAAGGAGACGACGATCAGCTACAACAAACGGCAGTTCTACGACCGCATCCTCACGCCGATGAAGACGATGGGACTGATCGACTACGACCTGTACAAGAAGACCTACAAGCTCAGCGAGAAGTTCAACAAGAACATGATG
>CAZSAS010000099.1:0-4087 GCA_964604855.1 uncultured Methanosarcinales archaeon | reverse complement strand
CCGCAAAACCGTGAACGGCACAGTCATGGCGAACGAGCGGCGCATCGACCGCTGCCTGTCCAAGGCGCTCTCCCCTGACGAGCTCTTCTTCTTCAAGTTCCTGCTGAACAACAGCATCATCTATCCTGGCCGGGACCCGCTCATCATGGGCTCTCACATCCCCTTCATCGCCGACACGCTCGGCGCGCTTGCCCGGAAGCACGGCACGATCGTCGTGACGCCGTCGCGCGAGGAGCGGAACAATACGGCGCTCTACCGGCTGCTCTCGAGTATCGTCGAGAAGCGGCAGGGCATGCGGCTCGATTGGCACGAACCGAGAACGCGACGCGGCCTCCGCTACACCGTCTTGCCGCACCTCATCTGGACCTATTATCTCGCTGAACTGCTCGTCGGAGGCGCGACGAGGCTTTCCCACAGCAAGCGATGCACGCGTTCCGGAAACGGCGCGATCTTCCTGAGCAACTACCGCCATTACGCCAAGGCAGACGAGGAGAACCTCTTCTGGGGGAACCTGGTGCGGGCGTTCAAGCGCGCGAGGATGCCGCAGCCACGCCTCGTGTATTACAACCAGCTCACCCCTCCCTATCCTCGCTACTACCTCTCGCAGCTCGTCGATCGGCGGCATGGCTTCCTGACGGATCGGCTCACCTTCAAGGGCCTTATCCGCGACCGGAAGGAGTGGCGCCGACGGCTCCGACAGGGACAGCCCGCGCTCTCTTACCGCTACAAGGGAGCAGAATACGGCCCCGCGCTCGAACCTCTCGTCGATGCCTTCCTGCGCTTTCTCCTTCCCGTCCAGCTCAAGACGAAGAGCGCGCTGCGCGGCGTGCTCGCGGACGGGGCCGCTACCATCTTCGCGGATTCGGAGCTGAACCTCATCGCGATGCAGCTCGGCTTCCTCAAGGGGAAGAAGCGCCTGATCGTCATGAGCAACGAGGTCATCAGCGAATACTACACCATGCTCCCCTATGGAAAAGGACGTGCGAGGCCGAGCTTCGACCGGAAACTCGTCTTCGGCAAGGAGGAGCGGCGCGTCCTGGAGCGGCGCTTCGGCTATCCGAAAGGCACGCTGCTCGACTTCCCCGACCCACGCATCATGGACGCCGCTCCAGGGGAAGGGAGTGAAGAAGCGACCGGCGGCGTGACCGAATCGCTCCTGTTCATCTCCTCAGGTCCCGCCTCGTTCCCGAGCTTCTGCATCGAGACCAGCAGCCGTCTCAACAGGACAGGGATTGCGCTCCGTTACCGGCCGCATCCATATGATCCGCCCAGCCGAGCCTCTCGTCTCCGGCGACAGCTCGCAATCGTCACGGGACCGCTCCGGTTTGCGCCACGCTACGCCGTGACGCACGCCTCCACTCTCGGCTTCGAGCTCCTCTTCCGCGGCAGCGTGGTGTTCTTCCTGGACGAGCAGGACATCAGCGTCGGGAACTACTACGGCATCGCTAAACACCTCCCCTTCCTCATCTGCCGCAGCCCGGAAGAGGTAGCGAAGAAGACGAAAATGCTCGAGAAGGAACCCGCAGAGCGGGAACGGATGCGGAAGCGCATCAGGACGTACCTGGACCGGGCCTACCCTGTCGAGACCGAGAAGGCCATGAAGCGGCTCCGGGAAGCGCTACGGACTTGCTAGAGAGGAAAAGACCGATTCCGATAGCTTTTTATTCGTTCTCCGAATTGCACCGTTGGAAGGGGGTGACGAGGGGTAGCATGCGGCTCGGCGTCGATATCGAGAAGGTGGCCAGGTTCTCGCTCCCTGCGGACGACCCGTTCCTGACCGCGAACTTCACTGAGGAGGAACGCTCCTACGCCTTCGCCAAGACCTCGCCCCCTCAGCATCTCTGCGGCATGTTCTGCGCCAAGGAAGCGGCGAAGAAGACGCTGGACACGCCAGTCGAGATGCGCGCCATCAGGGTGACACGAGAAGAGAGCGGCAGGCCGCTGCTCGAGGTCGAGGGGTGCGCAGACAGCTTCGAAGTGAGCATCTCGCATGCCGGCGAATACGCGGTAGCGGCGGTCATCAGGAAGGTGGAGGGCCGTGGCGACTGACCGCGAGTCCGAAGGCGCCAGAACCGAGGGCCGGAACCCTCCGGCCGGGGAGGGGCAGGAGATCGACCACACCGACTATCGGCGGCTGCTCGCCGAATGGAAGTCGGCGCACGCGGACCGGGAGCTCAAGCCGACGAAGATAGCCATCCTCAGCGACTACACCACGAACAACGTGAAGGAGCCGCTCGCCTACCTCCTCGCGCTCCGCGGCTTCGACGCGCAGATAAGGTTTGGCGGCTACGACCAATACAACCAGGAGCTCCGCGACCCCGGGTCGTGGCTCTACGAGTGGAAACCTGACATCGTCGTTCTCGCCCTCAGCGCGAAGACCCTCTTTCCGGAACTCCCGTTCGAGCTTGTCGAGAAGGGAGGGAAAGCGATGCTCGCCACATGCGAGGAGAAAGTACGGCTGCTGCTCGAATCGGTCACGGCCTGCACCTTGCCGTCCAAGAGGGTGCTCACCCTGCTCGAGCGGCTGACCTACTCTCCGTACGGGCTGCTGGACGCCCAGATGGATGACGGCGTCGATGCCATCGTCCGCGCGTGCAACGAGGAGCTGCGCGCCTACGCGGGCAAGCATCCTGAGACGGCCCTGCTCGACTTCGATCGCGTCTGCGCGGAGGTGGGAAAAGGACGCGTCACGGACTGGAACCTCTACTATCTCGGCAGGATACTGCTCAGCCCGGAGGCGGCGGCACGCCTCGCGAGAGAGCTGAGCGCCATCGTCAGCGCGAGCTACGGGAACATCAAGAAGGTCATGGTAGTCGACCTGGACAACACGCTCTGGAAAGGCGTCATCGGCGAGGACGGCATCGACGGCATCGAGATGGGCGACACCACGATCGGGAGGATCTACCGCGACGTGCAGCGCGTCCTGCGCAACCTGCAGCGCACCGGCACGGTCCTGGCCATCGTCTCGAAGAACAACGAAGAGGATGTCGAGCCGGCCTTCGCGGACGGCAGCGACATGCTGCTCAAGCGCGACGACTTCGTCAACATGAAGATCAACTGGAAGGAGAAATCGGAGAACATCAAGCAGATCGCGAAAGAGCTCAACCTCGGGCTGGACAGCTTCGTCTTCCTCGACGACAACCCGGCGGAGCGCGCCGAGGTCGCGGCCCGGCTCCCGATGGTGGAGGTGCTCGACTTCCCCCGGGACGTCTCGGAGCTGCCGGCGATGCTGGAGGACCTCGACCTCTTCAAGACCATCTCGCTCACCGCCGAGGACAGGAAACGCCATGAGATGTACCTGCAGGAGCAGAAGCGCGCCGCCCTGCAGAAGAGCGTCTCCAAGGAGGACTACCTCAAGGGTCTCGGCATCAGGATCGAGGTGAAGCGGGACGACGCCGACTCCATAGAGCGCATCACCCAGCTGACGAACAAGACGAACCAGTTCAATCTCCGGACGCAGCGCTACACGAAGGAGCAGGTGCGGCGCATGCTGGACTCCGACGAGCACATCATCACGAGCGTCAGGGTCTGGGACAAGTTCGGCGAGCTCGGGCTCACCGGCGTCATCATCCTGGAACGGAAGGCCCCGAAGCGGTACTTCATCGACACCTTCCTCATGAGTTGCCGCGTCCTGTCGCGCGGCGTGGAGCGGGAGTTCTTCCAGCGCACCGTCGCCATGCTCGAGCCCGACGCCAGGATCAACGCGGAATATCTCAAGACGCCGAAGAACAGCCTGTGCGCATCGTTCTACGACGAGCTCGGTTTCGCCCTTGACGAGGCATCCGACGAGCGAAAGACCTATAAACTCGACCTGAAGCGCCACAAGCCAGAGGATGTCGGGTGGATAGAAGTGATCGGGAACGCTGACGTGACGGACAAGTGACGCGCAGACTGGATGCCGAGGACCGTCGGAGATGCTGGGTGAAGACGTATGGAGACGCCGAAACATGACGGGCCGATGCCCGCCAAGCATGGATGAAGCTGATACTCATGGATAAGGAGACCCGCGAGGCGATTATCGAGACCATCATCTCGGTAATGGGCGTGGACATAACGAAATATGACGGAGACACGCGGATCAACACCA
>CAZSAS010000098.1:0-4092 GCA_964604855.1 uncultured Methanosarcinales archaeon | reverse complement strand
GCGGAGGGTCTTGTGCGTCGTCGTCGTGACGACGTCGCAATACGGGACGGGATTCTCGAGCGCCTTGCCGGCAATCAGCCCGGCGGTGTGGGCGATGTCCGCCATGAGGTAGGCGCCGCACTTGTCCGCGATCCCGCGGAAGCGCTGCCAGTCGATGCGGCGCGGGTACGCGGTGTAGCCGGCCAGGATCACCTTGGGCTTCTCCTTGAGCGCGAGCGCCTCGATGGCGTCGTAGTCGAGCCGCTCGGTCTCCTTGTCCACCTCGTACGCGACGATGTGATAGGTCTTGCCGCTGAAGTTGACCGGGTGGCCGTGCGTGAGATGCCCTCCGTGGTCGAGCTTGAGGCCCATGAGCTTGTCGCCGTGCTCCATCAGGGCCATGTACGCGGCCTGGTTGGCCGGGCTCCCGGACAGCGGCTGGACGTTGACGTGCTCCGCGCCGAAGAGGATCTTGGCCCGCTCGATGGCGAGGAGCTCGGCCTCGTCGATGAACTCGTTCCCGCCGTAGTAGCGCTTGCCGGGGTAGCCCTCGCTGTACTTGTTCGTGAACACGCTGCCGAGCGCCTCGAGCACCGGCACGGAGACGAGGTTCTCGCTCGGGATCATCTCGGCGCCTTCGCGCTGCCGTCCGAGCTCCTTCCGCATGATCTTGTGGATGGTCGGATCCGCCTTCTCCAGATGCTCATACATGGCTGCCACCCCAGACCCCTGACGGGAAGCCAGGGCGGTTTTAAAGATTGTTGTGGCCGACCGCTACGGAAAGAAAATGCATAAATACGCCTCCTCCTGGCCGTGCTCCATGGCTATCGCTGACGCGCTCCTCTCCTGGTACGCGGCGCACGGCCGCAGCCTGCCGTGGAGGAAGACGCGCGACCCGTACGCGATCCTCGTCTCTGAGATCATGCTCCAGCAGACGCAGGTGGAGCGCGTCGTCCCGAAGTACGGGGAGTGGCTCAGGAAGTTCCCCGATTTCGCCGCTCTGGCGAACGCTTCCCGCGCCGACGTCCTCCGCGCGTGGTCCGGCCTCGGCTACAACAACCGCGCGGTGCGTCTCCACGCGCTGGCGAAGCTCGTCGTCGAACAGCATGGTGGGAAGCTCCCGGAAACGGAAGGGGAGCTCGTCAGGCTCCCCGGGATCGGCTCCTACACCGCCGGCGCAATCATCGCCTTCGCCTTCAACCGGCCGGGCAGGTGCGTCGACGTCAACATCGAGCGGATCATCAAGAGGGTCAAGTACCCCAAAAATAAAAAAAATATAACAAAAAAAAGTATTGAAGAAGAGTTCTTGTCATCCTTCCCCCTGGGAAACGTCACGAAGTACGCCAACGCCCTGATGGACCTCGGCAGCCTCATCTGCACGGCGACGAGGCCGAAGTGCGGAGAGTGCCCGGTCTACGACGACTGCAAGAGCAGAGGCGAGCGTCCGGACGAGAAAGCGCTCCGCGCGAAGAAGCGGCAGCCGACGTTCCTGCACAGCAACCGCTGGTGGCGGGGGCAGATACTGAAACTGCTGAACACCGAGGAGGCGGTATCCCGGTCGGCTCTGCAACAGAAAATACTAAAAGAGACGGGGAATAGCGATGCCCTGAAGTTCGAAGCCGCGTTGGCACAGCTCGCAGAGGAAGGCCTGGTGAGCGCGGGCAGGCTGGTGAGGATACGGGAATGAAGCTGCTCTCCTGGAACGTGAACGGCATCCGCGCGGCGATGGGCAAAGGCTTCCTTGATGTCGTCAAGAAGGAAGCGCCCGACATCCTCTGCGTGCAGGAGACGAAATGGGGCGCGGACCACGAGGAGCTGGGCATCGAGGGCTATCACGAGTACTGGCACGCCGCTGAGAAGAAAGGCTACGCTGGCACCCTCGCCCTCACCAAGACGAAGCCCTTGACTGTCACGACCGGCATGGGCCGACACGTCGGGGAAGGGCGCGTGCTCACCCTGGAATTCAAGGATTTCTATCTCGTCAACGTCTACGTCCCGAACGCGCAGCACGGGCTCGCGCGGATCGATCATCGCATGGCCTGGGACAAGGACTTCCTCGCCTACCTCAAGGAGCTGGAGAAGAAGAAGCCCGTCGTCGTCTGCGGCGACTTCAACGTCGCCCACGAGGAGATCGACCTGGCCAGGCCGAAGCAGAACGTGAAGAACGCGGGCTTCTCGCCACAGGAGCGCACGGGCTTCCAGCGCTACGTCGACGCGGGCTTCCTCGACACCTTCCGCGAGTTCACCACGGGGGGCGGCCACTACACCTGGTGGAGCTTCCGCGCGAACGCGCGCGCCAGGAACATCGGCTGGCGCATCGACTACGTCCTCGTGAGCAAGGCCCTGCGGAGACGCCTGAAAAAGGCCTTCATCCTGCCGCAGGTGAAAGGCTCGGATCACTGCCCGGTCGGGATCGTCCTCCAGGACTAGGAAAAGGCCGGAGCCTCGCGGCTCCGGGTTGGCGAGATGTTGTGATACGGGGAGAGAAGCATCCAGCATATCTATGCCTTGCCCTCAAGGGTCAAAGGAGGGATTGAAAAAGAAGTGGCGGGCCGGGAAGAGGTCAAGCGAGCTTTGGCACGTGCTGCTCGAAGAGCGCGACGAGGCGTTCGCGCAGTCCGGCAGGCACCGGCGCTTTGATGTCTTCAGGGTTGGCGATGAGGTAGGCCTGCAGCTCGTCCCAGAGCACGGCGCGGGCGTAGTCGCCCTTCTCCCGGACCTCCTGCAGGAGCGCTGTGACGTCGTGCTTCTGGAGCAGGCCCACCACCGAGAAGCGATAGGCATGGTCGGTGTAGAACAGGGCGTGCGCGAGCTCGTGGCTGAGCTCCTCGAGGTGCTCGAGGCCCGTATTCTCGTACACTCCGATCACGTAGTAGGGCTGCTCCTCTTTCGCGACCATGCCGAGCAGCTCTCTCTCCGTAGGGCTGAGCGGGTCGAACAGGCCGTGCTTGAACGAATCGAAGATATGCCCTGGCACATTGAACCCGCTCCAGTCCTTGTAGTAGGTCCAGGCGCCGAACTCGCGCTCGTACCAGGCCCGGTATTCCTCGAGAGTGAAGACCTTGCCGCGGAAGGCGGGGCACTCGTAGAATTCCTGGAAGCGCAGGAAGGCCTTGGCCAGCGCCTCCTGGCTCGGATAGGTCAGCAGGACGATGGACTTGCCGAGCCGTCGTTTCCGCACCACGGGCATCCTCTTCTCGGACGGTTGTGGGATTTCAAGGGTATAAATGCTTTCCCATGCCGAGGGTTCCGTATCACATTCGCTTCGCGGCGCTGCCGGCTGCTCGTCGTGCCGCTTCTTCGCTTGGCCGGCCGACCCTGGAGGGAGCGACCCTCCGGCCTTCTCCGCCGTGTCGTGCGCAACGTCTCGCCTGAAGCCGGTAGCGCATCATGTGACACGGAACCCCATGCCGAGAAAGGAAGCATTTTTATTCTGGACAGTTTTTTCCGCTGTCAGATACCCGCCATGGACAAGCAAAAATTCCTCTTCGTCTCGTACGACGGCCTCATCGCGGACATCGCGTGGCGCGTCGGCATGGAAGGACACGAGGCCAAGCTCTGGATCAGGGACAAGGGCCACCGGGAGATCGCGGACGGCTTCGTCCAGAAATGCGACGACTGGGAGAAGGAGCAGGCATGGGCGGACGTCATCGTCTTCGACGACGTGCTCGGCATGGGCGAGATGGCCGAGAAGCTCCGAAAGGCTGGCAAGGCGGTCGTCGGCGGTACCGCGTATACGGACAAGCTCGAGGACGACCGCAGCTTCGGCCAGGAGGAGCTGAAGCGCTTCGGCATCAACATCATCCCCTATCAGGAGTTCACCAGCTTCGACGATGCCGTCACGTACGTGAAGGAGCACCCGGACAAGTACGTCATCAAGCCTTCCGGCGAGGCGCAGAACATGAAGCGTCTGCTCTTCGTCGGCCAGGATGAAGACGGCAAGGACGTCATCCAGATACTCGAAGCGTATAGGAAGGGCTGGAGCAAGGACATCAAGGTCTTCCAGCTCCAGAAACGGGTGACGGGCGTCGAGGTGGCGATCGGCGCCTTCTTCAACGGCAAGGAGTTCATGGACCCGATCAACGTCAACTTCGAGCACAAGAAGCTCTTCCC
>CAZSAS010000097.1:672-4094 GCA_964604855.1 uncultured Methanosarcinales archaeon | reverse complement strand
GAGAAGCATCATCACCGCGAAAAGGACTCCACCGAAGAAGAAGAGCGAGGAGAGCGCGACGAACGTCACGGTCAACTACACCTTTCCAGGCTACGGCTGGCTCAACCTGACGCCCCTCGATGCCTTCTTCCCTTCTCTCGCCTCCTACGCGGCCGAGTGGCACAACCTCAGCTTCGCGGTGAACATCGGCGCGGGACTCGGTCCCCGGCAGGTCCTGCTCGAGTCGGGCAGCGCGACAGGACAGAACGACTTCAAGTACATGGACATCACGGTCTTCGCGAACACGACGACGACCAACGTGTCGCTGAACGACACGAACTCGCGCCGGGGCGAGTACATCCTCATCAGCGCGGCCTTGCGCTACGACAACGGGACGCCGATCAGCGGCGCGACCGTTGCGTTCAAGGACCTCACGGACGCGGTCTCGATAGGGAGTGCGGTGACGAACGGCCAGGGCATCGCGACGCGGAGCTGGCTCATCCCGGGAACGGCGAGCCTCGGGTTCCACGCCCTCAACGCGAGCTACGCCGGCAGCGGCACGTTGTACACGCGGCTCTCCTGGAACACGACATTGCTCGATGTCGGCCTGAAGCCGAACATCACGATGGCGTGGGCAGACCCGGACCCGCAAGGACAGGGCTCGAACGTGACGCTCTCTGCGAACATCACGGAGGATGATACCATCGATGCCGTGCTCGTCACCGTCGCCGCGCCGAACGGCACGATGCTCGTGAACCTGCAGCCGATGGGGTTCTCTGCCGGGCCGTACACCTATCTCTTCAACAACACCTGGCGGAACGGAACCTACACTTTCATGATATGGGTGAACGACAGCACCGGGAGCGCGAGCCAGAAGGCCGGGACGTTCGTCATCCAGAACGACGCCTTCTTCTGGATCAATGTGACGAGCGCCAGTCATGGCCAGAACGAGGACGTCACGCTACAGGGAAACGCAGCCGGCTGGTGGTGGGACCCATCCTGGCAGTACCGGCAGGACTACGATTTCACCGAGCAGGATGGGCTCGCGCTCACGGACGTCCAGGTCAACCTCACGGTCGATACCGCAAGCCTCATCGCGGCAGGCAAGCTGGACGGCGACTGCAGCGACCTCCGTTTCATCCTCGTCTCCACGCGGACGAGCCTGCCGTACTGGCGTGCCTCCGCCTGCAACACGAGCGCCACGGAGATCTGGCTGCGGCTCCCCTCCCTCGACGCGGGCGCGACGGCTGCGGTGAGCGCCTACTACGGGAATCCGGACGCGACGACAGGGACGAACGTCTCGCAAGGTGATATCTTCTCCGGCGTCCAGTACGTGACGAGCGACACCCTCGCGACGAGCACGCTCGACCTCGCCGGCATGTACGACGGCACGACGGTCTGCGTCGACGCGTCCTGCTACGCGCTCAACACGAGCGACACCGTCTCGATACCGAGCGCGAGCCTCGCCGCGAACACGAGCGTCAGCGCCACCCGGCCGGTCTCGAGCGGCTTCGAATATGCGGGAGCAGGGAGCCCACTCACGCCGCTCGCCTGGCTCGGCATGGGCTTCACGTTCCCTGCCGCGCGCGGCACCCAATCCATCGACGTCGTCAGCCCCTATCGTTCGGCGAACGTCTCGCTCTACAACAACGGCGTCCTCCAAGGGTCTGTCGTCGTCCCGGCCGGGCAGCACGGCGAGATCAACTACGGCGGCACGGCCGGCTCCGGCTACCGGCTCGTCGCGAACGAGAGCATCGTCGCGCACTACGAGGACGAGACCGGGAACAACGATTTCATGCCCCTCTATCCGGAGACGAACGGGCTCTACGGCATCACGAGCAGCGGCACCTACCCGACTGTTGCCTGCTCGGTCGACAACACCCAGCTGACGATCTACATGAGCAACGGCACGACGTACACGACAACGTGCGACGCCTACGGTACCTACTCCGTGCCGGCCGGCAACACCCAGGGGCAAGGGCCGGGCGTCCACATCGTCGCCAACACCTCCGGCATCGGCGCGATGGCAGTCGCGGACGGCGACGGGACCGAGGGCGTCACCTACCTCCCTGCGGCAGCGCTGGACTCCTACTACGTCCTCCCCCAGGACGCGGAGTACATCGCCCTCGTGTCCCACGAGCCCAGCACGTACTGCGAGCTCCGCTCCCCTTCGGGAACGTTCATCACCAGCCAGACCAGCACGAGCTACGCCCCGCCGCGGCCGCAGGCGGTCATCCGATTCACCGGCACACCAATCGCGGCCGGCTCCCGCGTCTCGTGCAACGCGACGGTCTGGGCCGACTACGAGTGGTACAGCCAGAACGCAGAGACCAACCTCCTCGGCAGCTCGACCTGGCGGAACAGGGGGCCAACGCTCCCCTCCCTTGTCGCGTCCGGCGAGACGACGTACGGCTCCCTCCTCAGCAACACGGGGAACGCGACCCTCAAGGGAGCGCTCCGCTTCCTCGTCCAGCGGAACGTCTCGGGGGGCTGGAGCGACTACGTGACGGTGCTGGATGACGCGGCCAACGGCTCCCTCCGCTCCTTGGCGCCCGGCGAGGCGCTCGACCTCGGCGCCTTGTGGAACGCCTCGCCCTGGAACACTGGGAACGCGCCTGCCGGACAGTACCGGGCGTACGCCGCGCTCGTCGCGCCCGACGGTGCGGTGCTGGCCGCGACCTCGGGTCCGCTCTGGGCGGTGAGCGGCTTCAACATCACCCCGCCAGCGCTCTCGCTGGACATCGCTGCCATCACGATCTACGACGTGACGCAGAGCCTGAACAAGCACGTCTACAGCGCGAACCTCACCGCGAACGCGACCAATGACACTTTCCTTCTCATCTCAGGCCATGACTACCGCGTCGAGATCCACGTCTTCAACGGCGGGAACAGCACGACGTGGGACCTCAGCCAGGCAGCGATGACCCATGCCGGCCTGAACGCATCCTGGACCACCGACGCGGCTGCGGACATCTGGTACAGGAACGCGAGCGACGCTTCCGACCGGCTTGGCGGCTCGTGGAACGGCACGGTCCGGTGGAACTCCACGGCGAACGGCGGGCTCGTCCAGAACGCGACAGCGGCAGTGTTCAGCTACATCCTCAACCTGACCGGGGCTGCCGACGGGGACTTCCCGGTCAGCTTCCTCGTCGACGACCCCCTGCTCCAGGTCCAGGACAACTCCGTCTTCCGCGTCATGCTCACGGACACCGTGCCGCCCATCCTCTACAACGACTCCGGCTTCCTCGTCTACAACATCACGAGCACGAGCATCCTCCGCGGCGAGAACACGACGATCTACGCGCGCTGGAACGAGAGCGTCGGGAACGCTTCCGCTGCCTACAACAGCACCTCTCCCATCATCCAGAACCACACCGTCACCCTCCCGACCCCGAACCCGCGGCACTGGATTTCATCACGGGGCGAGTGCTTCGTCTGAGCGG
>CAZSAS010000097.1:0-662 GCA_964604855.1 uncultured Methanosarcinales archaeon | reverse complement strand
TGGACCCACTACACCATCACGACCACCGGCGTCTGGACCAGGGGCGGGCATGTCGCGAAGCTCTCCGCGGCCGACCTCCAAGGCAACTGGAACAACACGCTTCCCTACCTCAGCTTCACGGTCTGGGGGCTGGCGCGGGTGTCATCGAGCAGCATTACCAAGACGACGCTGAACGTCAGCGACAGCACCACGCTCTCCTGCCGCGTCCGGGACGCGACGAACAACGCGTACATCGACGGCTACGTCGTCCGGTTCTACAACGGCACGTCGATCCTGGGCGTCAACCTCACCAACAGCACCGGCCAGGCAACCTGGACCTACACCGACAGCACGCCCGGCGTCGAGAACATGACGTGCAACATCTCCATGAACTCGTCGCGCTTCTACCAGGTCGACAGCCAGAATTCCGCCAAGTACGGGCTCACCACGCTCGAGGCCTCTGCTCCTTACGCGGACAGCGTCGGCGCCAACGTGACCATCGCGCACAAGCTCGGACTCGTCGGTCTGCGCGCCTTATGGCACGACAACTTCCAGCTCGATGCCGCCAGGCTGTCGACGAACGGTTCTGGTGCCTGGACGAACGTCAGCGTCCTTGGGCTCTCGGGAGCGGATGGCTGGGCGAACTTCAGCTACACAGTCCCTGCAGACATGAGGCCCGGCGT
>CAZSAS010000096.1:0-4108 GCA_964604855.1 uncultured Methanosarcinales archaeon | reverse complement strand
ATCTTCATGGGTATCACCTGAGAAGTTGTACGGAAAGGCAAGGAAGGACCAATTATAAAGATTTGCTTCAAGTGCGTCTTCGCGCTCATGGCTGCACATTCGCCCTACACAACCTTTAAATACTGACTCGTGTTGATGGCCGGGAGTCGGAGGTGGCTTTATGGATACCGGATTGCTGATACTGATCGTCGTGGGGGTCATCATACTCTTCGTCATCCTCTTGTTCAACAGCCTCATCCGGCTGAAGAACCAGGTGAAGAACGCCTGGGCGCAGATCGACGTGCAGCTCAAGCGGCGCGCCGACCTCATCCCGAATCTCGTGGAGACTGTCAAGGGCTACGCGAAGCACGAGAAGAAGGTCTTCACGGAAGTGACCAAGGCGCGCAGCGCCCTGATGAAGGCAGACACGCCGACGAAAGCCGCCAAGGCAGACAACATGCTGAGCGGCACGCTCAAGTCGCTCTTCGCCGTCGCGGAGAACTACCCGACGCTCAAGGCGAACGAGAACTTCCTGCAGCTCCAGGAGGAGCTCTCCGGGACGGAGTCCAAGGTGGCCTACGCGCGCCAGTTCTACAACGACATCGTGATGCGCTTCAACACGAAGATCGAGACCTTCCCGAACAACATGATGGCGAGCATGCTCGGCTTCAAGGAGTTCGACAGCTTCGAGGCCGCGGAGACGGAGCGCAAGGCGGTCAAGGTCAAGTTCGACGACTGATCGCGTCTGATGAGGTGCCAAGGTGCACGGCGCGGGGAATCGTAGCTTGTTCCTAGTTGCCAAAGTCTGCAGTCCTTCGGCCTCCTGAGACCGACCTAGCTGCGCCTTGAGGGTTTCTACTCAATTTTTATAAACAAGGTCTTTGTCCTGCGCGAGGATAATGGCGCGGAACATCATCGAGATCAGGCACTTGACGAAGAGGTTCGGCACGTTCAAGGCCGTGGACGACATGCATCTCGAGGTGCGCGAAGGGGAGATCTTCGGCTTCCTCGGGCCGAACGGCGCGGGCAAGACGACCACCATCAGCATCCTCACCACGCTCATCAAGCCGACGGAAGGCACGGCCATCGTCGACGGCCACGACATCCACGAGAACGCGATCGGCGTCCGGAGCGTCATCGGCGTCGTCCCCCAGAGCTTCGCCCTCTTCCCGGAGCTGACAGCGGAGGAGAACCTCGCCTACATCGGCCGGCTCTACGGCCTCTCCGAGGCGGAGATCAAGAAGCGCTCGGACGAGCTGCTCAAGATTGTCAGCCTCTCCCAGCACAAGGACCGGATCGCGGGCATCTTCTCTGGTGGCATGAAGCAGCGACTCTCCTTGGCAGCCAGCATCATCTCGAACCCGAAGATACTCTTCATGGACGAGCCGACGACCGGACTCGACCCGCAGAGCAGGATCGCGATGCGCGAGCTGACGAAGAAACTCAATGCGGAAGGCATGACGATCATCTACACGACGCACGACATGGACGAGGCCGAGAAGATCTGCGACCGGATCACGGTCATGGACCGCGGGAGAATCGTCGCGGACGGCACCGCGAAGGAGCTGAAGAAGCTCGGCGGCGAGACCACCATCGAGATCGAGCTCGCCAGGCCGGACGAGGCGATCGTTGGCGAGCTCCGGAAGCTCCGCTTCGTCGACGTGGCTGAACGCGAGGGGAAGCTCATTCTGCTCCGGGTGAAGCGGAAGGACGGCATCTTCTACGAGCTGAGCGACTTCTTCCGGCGACGCAAGAGGGACGTGCACGAGATCCGGTTCAAGGAGCCGACGCTCGAGGACGTCTTCATCAAGCTGACGCAGAAGGACCTGAGGGACGAGTGATGGCGAGGAAGACGAAGCGGAAGGACGCGACGCCGGGGAACGGCAGGAGCAGGAACGGCGAGCGGCTGTTCGACTTCCGCAAGATGGGCGCCATCATGCGCAAGAACCTGACGGTCATCCTTCGCGACAAGACGCGGCTGCTGCCGCTGCTCATGTTCCCCGTCTTCATGATCATCATCTTCGGCTACACCTCAGGGACGGCGCCGACGCACATCCCCGCAGCGGTGATCGCCTATGATCACTCGCCGCTCTCGCAACAGCTCCAGGACGCGATCGCGCACAGCCAGACCTTCGCCGTCCGTCGCACGGTCAGTACGGAGGGCGAGGGGCGCAAGCTGCTCGATGCCGGCACGGTCAGGGTCCTCATCGTGATCCCCAACGGGATGCAGGCGGCGATCGACGCCGGCCGGCAGGCAGACGTCACCGTCATCGTCGACGAGTCGGACAGCGCAATCGCGATAACGAGCAGGCAGGCCCTCACAGCCCTCATCGACGCCTTCTCCGCCCAGCTCAGCCAGCGGCGCATCGTCGCGCTCCAACAGAGCGTCGGCTCCGCCGCCGCCACGCTCCGGACGGCCGCGCTCGCGCAACAGGACGGCTACGCCGCCATCGCGACGAGCGCCTCCTCGGCCAAGGACTCGCTCGTGCAGGCCGCTGCCCTCATCGCGGCCGACCGCGTGGCGGTGGTGGCGTCCGCGCCGCTTCCCACGCTCTTCGTACCGCGCACCATCCCCGAGGGCGAGCGCTTCGCCCGCGCGGGGGACGTCTCCCTGATCGAGACGACAGCGTCCGCCTCGGCCGGCGCGCAGGCCGATCTCCTCGACCGGGCGCTGGCCTTCATCAGCCAGGCCTCGGCCGGCGTGCAGCAGGCGGCATCGCTCGCCTCCGCCTCCTCGGCAGCGAGCGCCGCGCGGCAGGGCTACCAGGCGCGGCAGGACCTGGTGGAGAAGCCGATGCGCGCCATCTCGGTCTTCACCGCATACGTGCCCCACGATCTCCGGGCGCCGCTCGTCTACGAGGAGAAGCCAGCCTACGGCACGGGGAAGCGCGAGGTCGACTTCCTCATCCCCGCGATCATCGCGCTCACCATCTTCCAGGGGGCGGTCATGGGTATGGGTCGCGCGGTGGCGGGCGAGAAGCGCGAGGGCTCGCTCACTAGGGTCTTCCTTACCCCGACGTCCAACGCGACAATCATCCTCGGCACGCTCCTCTTCTATGTCATCTTCGAGCTCTTCCGGAGCGCGTTCCTCATCCTCTTCGCCGTCACCCTGTTCCACGTCCAGATCGAAGGGAGCTTGCTCGCGATCGTCCTCATCCTCGTCATCTACGCCGGTGTCTCCACCGGCGTCGGCATGATCCTGTCGAGCATGGTCAGCACCGAACAACAGTACCAGGGACTGGCGCTCCTCGTCGGCATGCCGACGGTCTTCCTCGCCGGGGTCTTCTTCCCGCTCGAGGCGATGCCCCGCGCCTTCCAGATCCTCGCGGCCTTCCTCCCGGTGACGTACGCGGCCGAGGCGCTCCGCGACGTCATGATTAAGGGCTTCGGGCTCGCCCTCATCATCCCGCCGCTTCTCATCCTCCTCGTCTTCCTCGCAGGCACGCTCGGCCTGCTCTTCGTCGCATTCAAGCGTGATATAGAATGATACCCAAGACACCAAGGAGGCGATGCCCATGAGAAAACTGGCAATCCTGATACTGATGGCGGCCCTGCTGGCGCTCCCCGCGCTGGCCGAATTGCGGCCGAACGTCGTCGTCGACAGCTACGCGGTCACTGAAGGCGCGATCGCGCCGGGCAGCGACTTCAGCCTGGCCCTCACGCTCCGGAACGTCGAGACGGGCACCTGCGCCTACGCGACGACCGCCACGGTCCAGACGAGCGCGCCCTTCATCCTGCGCGGGCCGGCCACCTTCCCGGCGGGCAAGCTCTGCGAGGGCGACACGGCGGTCATCGAGGTGCCGATGCGCATCGACCCTGCTGCCAGCGGCGGCTCGTACCAGCTCGACCTCGCGTTCAGCTACGACAGCTCGACCCTGATCCAGTTCTCCGGCAGCGCCGCCGTGACCCTCCTCGTCGTCGGCACGCCGGAGCTCGACTCCCATCTCGTCGGGTCGCAGCCCGTCGACGTCTATCCGGGCGACACGGCGACGCTCACCGTGAGCGTCGAGAACAAGGGGGCGTTCGAGGCGCGCGCCGTGACGGCCTCGCTCTCGTCGGACAACGCCGTCGAGGTGGCCAGGACGGACGGCTTCGCATCCCTCGGGCTGCTCGGCGCCAAGGGGTCGAC
>CAZSAS010000095.1:0-4130 GCA_964604855.1 uncultured Methanosarcinales archaeon | reverse complement strand
CACAAGCGCCCGGAGTTCAGCCTGGACAGGAGCAAGCTCGGCCCGCTCATCCTCGTCGACCCCGTGCAGCCGGAACGGAACGCTGCTGCGGCGCTCTCCCGAGAGAGGTTCGAGCGCTTCAAGGAGGCGGCCCGCGCATTCCTTGACGAGCCGGCCCTGAAATATTTCACGGTCGAGCCGCTCACACCGGCGCGCATCAAGAGGGAATACGAACGCCGCAAGGACGCGTTCACGGAAAAGACCCAGCTCTTCATCATCAAGAGCATACCCCTGGACGGCAAGACGGACGTGGTCGCGACCAAGCTCCTCAAGGCGCACGAGCATCTCGCCCGCATGCTCAAGCGGCACGACTTCACGGTCCTGGACGAGGGTTTCGAATACGAGAAGGGGCCCGGCTACGCGCTCTCCTACCTCGTGCTGGGCGACCAGCGCCATCCGTCCCACAAGGAACACGTCGGGCCGCCGACGAAAGCGGTGCACGACGCGAAGAGGTTCGTGGTCAAGCACGGCAAGAACGCCTATGAGAAGCGGGGACGCCTCTACGCCAACGTGAAGCGCGAGCACACCACGCCCTCGCAGGCCCTGAGACGGCACCTCACGGACGCCTATGTCACGGAACGGGCGACGAGCATCAGTCTCGTGCGTTGAGCCGTTCGTTCCCGTTCCTCCCTCTCTTCTCTCCCGCCTTATCTTGTTCTTCTCCCCCCGCCCTTTCTTTTCCCGCAAACTATATAAAAAGACCCATGACCACGCCATTGATGGCATCTCGGCGGGAACGACGCCTGCAACGCAGCAAGCGGGTCAGGAAGCAGGCTATCGAGCAGCAACCCGAAGCGGCACCCGCTTCGAAAGGGCTCTTCCACACCATCTTCCATGACAACTACAAGAAGCTCCTCATCATCCCCTTCATCCTCCTCGTCCTCGCCCTCCTCCAGATCGGCATGCAGATGGCCACCACGGGCGACTTCCTGAACAAGGGGGTCAGCCTGCGCGGCGGCATCACCATCACGGCCCCGACCGATGACGCGCAGGTCACGGTGGACCAGATCGAGACCCTCCTTACCACGGCCTTCCCTGACACGGAACTCGTCGTCCGCGGGCTGAGCGAGTTCGGCGTGCTCCGGGGCGTCACGATCGAGGCGGCGGTCGACGCCAGCGACGATGAGGCCGTGCACCGGCTCGAGAACCAGATCGTCGAGCGGCTCGCCACGCTCCTGCCCGGCGTCGAGGACCGGTACAGCATCGAGGTCGTCGGCCCGAGCCTCGGAAAGACCTTCTTCCAGCAGACCATGACCGCGGTGCTCATCGCCTTCATGCTCATGGGACTCGTCGTCTTCTTCTACTTCGGCCAGAACACGAAGGCGAAGTTCGCGGCCGTGCTGCTCAGCTTCGCCTCCTATATGCTCTTCACGCAGAGCGGGGCTTCGGTCTGGCAGACGACCCTGCTCATCGTGTTCGGCATCGCCCTCATCACGATCTACGCGGTGTTCAGCCCGCCGAGCGCGGCCGTCATACTCGCCGCGTTCAGCGACATCGTGGTGACGCTCGCCATCGTCAACCTCCTCGGCGTCAAGATCTCTGCGGCAGGCGTCGCCGCCTTCCTCATGCTTATCGGGTACAGCGTCGACACTGACATCCTGCTCAGCACGCGCGTCCTCCGGCAACGCCAGGGCAGCGTCTACGACAGCGTCGTCAGCAGCATGAAGACCGGCCTGCTCATGAGCCTGACGAGCTTCGCCGCTGCGCTCATCGGCTTCATCGTCAGCCAGTCAGCGACGATCAAGCAGATCATGCTCATCATCCTCATCGGCCTCCTGATCGACATCATCAACACCTGGCTGCAGAACGCCGGCATCATCCGGATGTACGGGGAACGGAGGGCGATCTGATGAACAAGTTCAAGGCCGTCTTCACGAACTGGCGCGTCCTCTTCCTTATCGCGACGCTGCTGCTCGCGATCCTCGCAATCAACCCGCATCCTGGGAACGAGGGAGCAGCCATCAGGGCGGTCGCCAAGGACAGCGCCGCAGAGGCGGCGGGCATCCCTTCACCATCGCCGTCGATCAGCCCGACGGCGCGCGAACGCGTCGTGAGCATCAACAACAAGCCCGTCACGGACGAGGCCGACTACCACCGCCTCGTCAACCAGATCACCGCCCTGGGCATCAACCGGACCTTCACGCTCCAGACCAACAAGAACCTCTACAGCCTCACCACCCAGCCGGAGATAGAGGTGATCACCCTCCACGAGCAGGAGCTCGTCAACGTCACCAGCTACCTCTACAACGAGACGACGAACACCACCACGAACGTGACCCGCCAGGAGCTGCGCAACAAGACCAAGGAGCGCATCATCGGCGTCGAGCCCATCGGCCTCACGGTCTACGACGCCCCGAAGAACAACATCCGGGAAGGCCTCGACCTGACCGGCGGTACCCGCGTCATCCTCCAGCCGCAGGAAGCGGTGAGCCAGACGGACATGGACCTCATCATCGCGAACATCAAGGAGCGCCTCAATGTCTTCGGGCTCAGCGACCTCGTGGTCCGCCCGTCCAAGGACCTTCAGGGAAGCGACTTCATCATCGTCGAGATCGCCGGCGCGAACCAGGAGGAGGTGCGCTCGCTGATCGCAGAGCAGGGCAAGTTCGAGGCACGCATCGCGAACGAGACGGTCTTCTTCGGCGGAGACAAGGACATCACCTACGTGTGCCGCTCGGCGGAATGCAGCGGCATCGACCCGCGCGGCTGCGGCCCCCTCGGCGACGGCACCTGGAGCTGCAGGTTCCGCTTCAGCATCAGCCTCTCGCCCACGGCGGCAGCGCGACAGGCGGCGATGACCAAGAACCTCGACGTCGTCTTCGACCAGGGCCAGAGCTACCTCAGCCATCCCCTCGACCTCTACCTCGACGGCGTCCTCGTCGACACGCTCCAGATCGGGAGCGATCTGAAAGGGCGGACAATCACGAACATCGAGATCAGCGGACCGGGTACCGGCAAGACCCAGCAGGAAGCGGTACAGGACGCGCTGAACGCCATGAAGAAGCTCCAGACCGTCATGATCACGGGGAGCCTGCCCGTCAAGCTGAACATCGTCAAGGTCGACGCGGTGAGCCCCCTCCTCGGCCAGGAGTTCGTCAACAACGCCCTCCTGATCGGCCTCCTCTCCATAATCTCCGTCGTGCTCATGGTCTTCCTCCGCTACCGCGAGTTACGGGTGAGCCTGCCCATGAGCATCGCCATGATGAGCGAGGCGGTCATCATCCTCGGCTTCGCCGCTGCCGCGGGCTGGAACCTCGACCTCTCGGCCATCGCGGCCATCATCATCGCCATCGGTACCGGCGTCGACGACCAGATCGTCATCGCGGACGAGGCCTTGCGCGGGGAACGGACGGCCACGGCGCGCTCCTGGAAGGAGCGCATCGCGCGCGCATTGTTCATCATCGTCGCCTCCTATGTCACCACTGTCGCGGCCATGCTCCCCCTCATCAGCGCGGGCGCGGGCATGCTCCGCGGCTTCGCCATCACCACGATTGTCGGCGTCAGCATCGGCGTGTTCATCACGCGGCCCGCGTTCGCCGCGATCGTCCAGATCCTCGTGAAGAAGGATGAGTAAAGCTTTTAATCTTCATGGGTTTTCTGCCCACCAGAAACGGAGGCAACCAGATGAAATTAGGAGCGTGGCTTTCGCGAAGATTCTTGGACTATTTAGGCATCGGATTCTCGGATGAGATCGTCTTCTCTGCAGCGACCCCGGAGACATGTGAGTCCACGGTGCTTCGGCGCGCCGAGAATGCGTATGCCTGGATCATGGAGGACCCCTCAAGTGTGAGGATAGCTGATATCACGGATTTTGTCATGGCGAACCGACAGGTACGGCTCGCCCGCAACGAACCGGACTTCCCTGAACTTCCCTATGAAATAGTCGGGAGCCATGGGGATGAGCCTTACAGCGTGCTGCGTGAGTAGCCACAACCCTTAAAAACCCCTTCTTGTCCCTCTTCACTATTCGGGCCTGTGGTCTAGTGGCTATGATGCCGCCTTGACATGTCCGAGGCTCCGAGGACATCTCGGAACCTGGAAGCGAAATGGCGGATGTCGCCGGTTCGAGTCCGGCCGGGCCCATGGTCATT
>CAZSAS010000094.1:0-4189 GCA_964604855.1 uncultured Methanosarcinales archaeon | reverse complement strand
CTCCCTGCTCACCTACCAGCCCGTGCCGGCGCAGCCGGGCGACACACTGACGCTCTACATCCAGGTGAGCAACTCCGGCAGCAGCCAGACGGCGAGCGGCACCTTGGAGATACTGGACTCCTACCCGTTCACCGTCGAGAGCGCGACGGACATGGAGAAGGACTACCCCTCCATCCCGGCGCAGAGTTCTTTCCTCATCATGAGTCGCGTCCGCGTCGACAAGAACGCGAACGAGGGGACGAACTACCTGACGGTGCGCATCACCCCGAAGGACAGCACGAACTACGTCGAACGCCACCTCAACATCACGATTCAGGGGAGGACCAGCGCGCTCGCCGTCACGGACGTGCAGACCGATCCGACCATCGTCTCCCCGGGCGGCACGGCCACGATCGCCCTGACGGTGCAGAACGTCGGCGACTCCCGGCTCCGCAACGTGGAGGCGGTCCTCAACCTGACCGGGCTGAGCCTCGCCCCGACGACGAGCAGCAACTCGCGCACCATCGGGAGCCTCGCCGGCGGCAAGAGCGCCGAGTTCAAGTTCGACGTCATCGCCTTCCCCGACGCGACGACCAACGCGTACCAGGTGCCTGTCACCCTCACCTACGAGGACGAGCAGGGCAACTCGTACACGCAACGGAAGACGGTCGGGGTCGTCATCGGCGCCAAGCCGGACCTCCTCGTCTACTTCGAGCAGATGGGAGTCGCCAAGGAGACGCACCAGGGGAACGTCGTGATCAAGTTCGTCAACAAGGGGCTGAGCAAGATCAAGCTGCTCCAGATGAAGGTGCTCGAGAACGACGATGTCAAGGTGACGAGCGAGAGCCCGGTCCTCTACGTCGGCAACATCGACGCGGACGACTACGAGAGCGCGGACGTCTCCCTCAAGGTCGCGAAGGACGAGGTGGACGTCCCGGTCAGGGTCACGTACATGGACGCGCTGAACCGGCCGTACAACCAGACGTACACGCTTCGCCTCGTCGCGGAGAGCGCGAACGGCGGCTCGGGCCTCGGGTGGCTCGGCTGGCTCGTCATCATCGTCATCATCGGCGGCGGCGTCTGGTTCTGGCGCCGGCGGAAGGCGCGGAAGGACCGGAAGTGAAGGGCGGGCGCGGCCGGGCCGCGACCCCTGCCGGGACGGTGAGCTGAGATGCTGAAGGACTATCTGCTGCTGGCGGTGAAGAACCTCAGGCGCAGGCGGCTCCGCTCCTGGCTCACCATGATCGGCATCTTCATCGGGATAGCGGCGGTCGTCTCGCTCATCTCGCTCGGCCAGGGGATGCAGAACGCCATCGCGAGCCAGTTCTTCCAGCTCGGCGCTGACAAGCTCACCATCCAAGCGAAGGGCTTCGTGACCGGGCCGCCAGGGAGCAACAGCGACATCCGGCTGACAAAAGGCGACCTCCGCGTGGTCCAGAAGGCGCGGGGCGTGGCCGTCGCGACTGGACGACTCGTCGAGCCTATCTCTGTCGAGTTCAACCGGAAGACTATCTACACCTACCTGGCGTCGATGCCCTCGGACGCGGCCGAGCGCGCCCTCGTCGAGTCGACGGCGAACGTCCAGGACAAGGACATCCTCTACGGCCGTAACCTCAAGCCCGGCGACCAGTGGAAGGTCGTGATGAGCGAAGACTACTACAACGACCCCAAGTTCAACGGCAAGACTCTCCAGCCCGGCGACAAGATCGTGGTCAACGGCCAGCCGGTGGACGTCGTCGGCATCTTCAAGAAGACAGGGAACCCGTTCGTCGATATGTCCTTCGCGATGAACGAGCAGCAGGAGCGCGACCTCCTCGGCAACCCGGACAAATACGGCATGATCGTCGCGCGGGCCGCGCCGGGAGCGGACGTCCAGCTCGTCGCCCAGACCATCACAAAGGACCTCAGGAAGTACCGGAACGTCAAGGAAGGGAAGGAGGACTTCCAGGTCCAGACCGCGGCGCAGACCCTCGACACCTTCAAGACTGTGCTCTCCATCGTCACGGCCGTGCTCGTCGGCATCGCGGCCATCTCGCTCCTCGTCGGCGGCATCGGCATCATGAACACCATGTACACGTCCGTGCTGGAGCGGACGCGCGAAATCGGCATCATGAAGGCCATCGGCGCCCGGAACAGCGACGTCCTCACCATCTTCCTCGTCGAGGCAGGCCTCCTCGGCACGCTGGGAGGCGCGATCGGCATCCTCCTCGGCGTCGGACTCAGCTTCCTCGTCCAGGTCATCGCGACGATCTCGCTCGGCACCTCGCTCATCCAGGCCAGCTTCCCCTGGTACCTCATCCTCGGCAGCCTCCTCTTCAGCTTCGGCGTCGGCGCGGCCGCAGGCACGTTCCCTGCCATGCAGGCCTCCAAGCTGCCCCCCGTGGAGGCGTTGCGCCAATGATCAAGGACTACTTCCGCATGGCGGTCCAGAACCTGAGCAACCGCAAGATGCGCAGCTGGCTCACCATGATCGGCATCTTCATCGGCATCACTGCCGTCGTCGCGATCATCAGCCTCGGTCAGGGGCTGCAAGTAGCGATCAACGATCAGTTCGCCGCGCTGGGCACGAACAAGATCTACGTCTCGCCGGGCAGCGGTTTCCTCTCGGGCGGCGCGACCGCGCCGAAGCTGACTGAGAAGGACCGGCGGACGATCGAACGCGTGCCGGGCGTGAAGGACACGCTCGGCTTCGGCTACACGAGCGCGAAGATGACCTATAAGGACCAGGACAACTACGCCCTCGTCATGGGGATCACGACCCAGGACGGGGAGGAGGTGTGGAAGGACTCGTGGGGAGACTTCCTCGCAGCCGGCAGGCTCATCCAGAAAGGGGACAACTCCAAGGCCTACCTCACCTATGACTACACGCTCGACAAGAAGGTCTTCCCGCACCGGATGCAGCTCTACGACAACTTCTACATCAACAACCAGTCGTTCCAGGTCGTCGGCTTCCAGAAGCAGGTCGGGAATTCGGGCGACGACCAGACTATCTACGTCACGGGAGATGCGTTCAAGCGCGTCTTCGGCACGGATCTCAAGGACGATTACAAGCAGATCCTCATCCGCGTCCAGGACGGCGCCGACCCGGCCCTGGTCGCGGACAACGTCAAGAAGGCCTTGCGGAACGAGCGCGGCGTCAAGGAGGGCGAGGAGGACTTCACCCTCCAGACGGCCGAGCAATTGATGGAATCCTTCAACTCCGTCCTCCTCATCGTCCAGGTGGTGATCATCGGGATCGCGGCCATCTCGCTCGTCATCGGCGGCATCGGGATCATGAACACCATGTACACTGCAGTGGTTGAGCGGACGCAGGAGATCGGCATCATGAAGGCCATCGGCGCCCGGAACAGCGACGTCCTCACCATCTTCCTCATCGAGTCCGGCATGCTCGGCCTCGTCGGCGGTGCGATCGGCGTGGCGCTCGGCCTCGGCATCGCGTACGCGGTCCAGTTCCTGGGCGGCCTCTATGTCGGCTCGCCCTACCTCAAGGCATGGTGGAACTGGCAGCTCATCCTGGGCAGTCTCCTCTTCAGCTTCCTCGCTGGCGCGCTCTCGGGGGTCGCCCCGGCCTGGCAGGCGAGCAAGCAGAAGCCGGTCGATTCCTTGCGCTACGAATGAATATCACGAACGGGATAGGAACATGGCAATCGTCCATTCGGAACGGGCAGACCAGGAATGGTGGCTCCTCCTGCTCCTGCGCCTCCTCACGCTCCTGATGGTGCTCCTCTTCGCATGGATGGCCTGGGACGGGATGCCCAGCTGGCAGGGCCTCCTCGTAGCGGCGTTCCTCTGCTCCTGGGCGCTCCTCGCTTTCCAGGAGATGCGGTTCGAGCTGACCGAGGACGCGCTCGTGGCCTGGTTCTGGCCGTTCCGGAGCGCGCTCAGGTACGTGGACATCGCCTCGGTCGAGGTCAAGGCGAAGGCGCCGTGGTGGGTCGGCCTCGGCTGCCATTGGTGGAAGGGGAGCTGGTGGTTCCTCACCCGGACGGGGAGATACGTCCACGTCCTGACAGGCAAGGGCCGTGGCCTCGCCATGACGCCGAAGGAGCCGGAACGGCTCGCGAGGATTGTTAGGGAACGCGTCAAGCAAGCGCAAAAAGCTAAAAAGGCGCGCTGATTCTCGCGGGCCATGCGCTGCAAGCTCTGTAAGGAGAAGGTCGTCTACGCCCCGCTCAGGTTCTGCAGGGAGCACTTCCTCGCGTACTACGAG
>CAZSAS010000093.1:0-4197 GCA_964604855.1 uncultured Methanosarcinales archaeon | reverse complement strand
CATCGGCCTCCAGGTCTTCGACTACATCGAATACCCCAGCCTCATCCGCGGCGGGCACAACACCTACCAGGTCAGGGCCGAGGAGCAGGAGGTCCGTTCGCAGGTCTACGGCGTCGACGTCCTCATCGCGCTCGACGAGTCCACGATCGACACCCACAAGGATGAGCTGAACGGCGAGAGCCTGGTCATCTACGACGGGAAGACCGTCGACCCGGCACGGACAGGGATGCGCACCGGGAAGCCCTGCCCCGTCCCGCTCAAGGAGCTCGCCGCGAAGGCGGACGGCTCAGAGCTCATGCAGAACACCGTGGCGCTCGGCGCCGCCTTCGGGCTCATGGACTACCCTTTCACGGTCTTCGAAGGCGTCATCACGGACGCGTTCAAGGGCAAGAAGGCCGCGATCATCAAGGAGAACATCAAGGCGGCCCGGGAAGGCTACGACTACGCCAAGGAGCACTACAGCCACGATTGCTGCCACCGCCTCAGCCCCGTCGAGGGAGCGCCGAAACGCATGGTACTCACCGGGAACGAGGCCATCGCCCTCGGCGCGGTCAAGGGCGGCCTCAAGTTCTACGCCGCCTACCCGATGACCCCGAGCAGCAGCATCCTGCACACCCTCGCGGCTTGGCAGGAGCGCCACCAGATCACGGTCAAGCACGCCGAGGACGAGATCAGCGTGGCGAACATGACCGTGGGTGCGGGCTATGCGGGCGTGCGTGCCATGTGCGCCACGAGCGGTGGCGGCTACGCCCTCATGGGCGAGACGATCAGCCTGGCGGGCATCACCGAGACGCCTGCCGTCTTCGTCGAGGTGCAGCGCGGCGGCCCCGGCACCGGCGTGCCCACGTTCACCGAGCAGGCCGACCTGCGCTTCGTCATGCACGCCGGCCACGGCGACTTCCCCAAGATCGTGCTCGCGCCGGGCGACGTCGAGGACGCGTTCCACCTCGCCATGGACGCGCTCAACATGGCCGAGCGCTACCAGACGCCCGTCGTCATCATCAGCGACAAGTACCTCGGCGAGAGCCACAAGAGTGCGGCATTCTTCCAGGCCAAGACGGGGGTGGAGCGCGGCAAGCTCTGCCGCAGGGTCGAGCCCGGCTTCCAGCGCTACGCCATCACGGACGACGGGGTCAGCCCGCGCTCGATCCCGGGCGTGAAAGACGGGCTGTTCGTCGCGAACAGCGACGAGCACGACGGCCTCGGCTTCAGCGTCGAAGAGATCGGGCAACGGAACGCGATGCACGAGAAGCGCATGCGCAAGCTCGACCTCATCAGGGCAGAGCTCCCGCCGCCCGTGCTGCACGGTCCTGCAGAGGCGGACCTCACCATCGTCTCGTGGGGCTCGACGAAAGGGCCGATCCTCGACGCGATGGGCTGGCTCGCCAGCGAGGGCCACACGGTCAACTTCCTCCAGCTCACCCACGTCCAGCCGATGGACATCACGGGCGTCAGCGCGATCCTGGACAAGGCGAAGCGGCTGCTCATGGTCGAGACGAACATCAGCGGCCAGATGCAAGGCGTCATCCGCGAGCAGACCGGCCACACCTTCGGCGACTGGCTGCGACGGTATGACGGCCGGCCGTTCTACCCGGAACAGGTGTACGAGAAGGCGAAGAGCATGCTCGGAGGCGCACGATGATCGACAAGGCCGCGCTCGAGACGGGCATCAAGCCGAACTGGTGCCCCGGCTGCGGCAACTTCGGCATCTGGCTCGCCCTCAAGCAAGCCCTGGTCGAGCTCGACCTGACGCACGAGGAGGTCGTCGTCGTGTGCGGCATCGGCTGCCACGGCCACATGTGCAACTTCGTCAAGGCGTACGCCTTCGAAGGCCTGCATGGCCGCCCCATCCCGGTCGCGGAAGGCATCAAGCTCGCGAACAAGGGCCTCAAGGTCATCGTCGTCGCGGGCGACGGGGACACCTTCGGCGAGGGCATGAACCACTTCCTCTCCGGCATCCGCGGCAACCATGATGTGACGCTCCTCGTGCACGACAACAGGATCTACGCCCTGACCACGGGGCAGGCCTCGCCCACTTCGCAGAAGGGCTACAAGAGCAAGAGCACGCCGACCGGCGTCATCGAGGTCCCGGTGAACCCCATCGCGCTCGCCGTCGCGCAAGGCGGCGGTTTCGTCGCGCGCGGCTTCAGCGCCGACCCGAAGCAGCTCGTCGGGCTCATCAAGGCCGGTGTGCAGCACCGCGGCTTCTCCTTCATCGACGTCCTCCAGAACTGCGCCACCTTCAACAAGCTCAACACTGTCACCTGGTTCAAGGACCACAGCTACAAGCTCGAGGACGAGCAGCACGACCCGAGCGACCGCGAGAAAGCCATGCTCAAGGCCCTCGACCTCGAACGATTGGGGACGGGCATCTTCTACCAGGACAAGCGCGAAGCGTACGACCAGGACGTGCCGGCGGAACAAGGCAAGCCGCTCATCGACCACGACCTGGACAACATCGACATCACAGAAAGCATGGAGCAGTTCGTGTAGCTGCCCTCATCAGCCACTTCTCTCCTCTTCCTTCCATTCATTCTCTATTCTTCCTCATCCGTCAATCCGAAGCTCTGCATGAACTTGGTGATGAGGCCGTATTCTTTGAGATAATCAAAACCCTTATCGGTGAGCGCATACGTCTTCCCTTTATTCTTCCCCTTTGCCGCTTCTTGTTCTTCTAAGAAACCGCGCTCGAGCAGGTCAGCGAGGTACTCGTTCAGCATCTGGTGCGAGAGGTTCGCCCGATACATGATGTGGGTCGGCTTGATGGTGCCGTTCTTCGCGCGCACCGCGGCGAGGATGTCACGTATGAGTTCGAGGCTCTCCCGCTTCCCTCTCATTTTCTGAACACCAGGACCAGGTTGGCCAGGAAGGAGAGGTAGCCGACGAGCTGGAGGATCTGGCCGAGGGTGAAGAAGAGCATCTCGCGCAGCGAGAAGACGAGCATCAGGTTCCCCAGCAGGAGGAAGGCGAAGGCGAGGAGGACGAGGAGGCTGCCGGCGTGGCGCTGCTTCCGGTAGACGACGGCGTAGTGGACCGTGAGGAAAGCGAGGAGGATGCAGGCGATGATGTGGAAGAGGAAGAGCGGCCGGGGGATGAGGAGCATCGCGGCGGCGATGACCGCCCCGAGGAGGAGGGGGAATCGGGGCTCTTTCGACTTGAGGGTCATCGAGGCGAGGAGGACGAGGCCGATGAGGTAGAGGGCGAGCCAGAGGCCCATCAGGAAAGGGAAGAGGGGAGAGCCGCCCGGGACTGCGCGGAGGGCATGCTCGACCGGTTCCGGCCGGAAGAGCTCCGCCGCGAACATCCCGGCGTGCGCCAGGGCGAGCGCGAGGAAGGAGAGGCTGAAGCGCTTCAGCTGGCGCCGCTTCGTCAGCCGGTAGACATGGTAGGCGAGGGCGCTGATGGCTGCGGAGACGAGGAGGAAGAGGAGGAGGAAGGCCTGATTGAAGAGGAAGAACTCCGCGGCGATACGATAGCCCTCCATGGCCGCCGGGCAGCCGTTTTCGTTTAAAAGGGTTGTGGAGGAGGCCTCGCCTCTTCCCACTTTTTCCGAGCTATCCTCCACAAGCGTTTAATAATGACGACAGTTTATCAATGGCCATGGCCGAGCTGAAACAGCCCATCCTCCGCCTGCGCGACGTCTGGAAGATCTACAAGATGGGCGAGGTGGACGTCCCGGCCCTGCGCGGGGTCGACGTCGAGATCAGGGACGGCGACTTCGTCGCCATCATCGGCGCCTCCGGCAGCGGGAAGAGCACGATGATGAACCAGGTGGGCTGTCTCGACACCCCGACCAAGGGGACGATCTGGCTGAAGGGGCAGGATATCACCTGCCTCTCGGAATCGCAGCTGGCCGCTCTCCGGGGACGCACGATCGGCTTCATCTTCCAGCAGTACAACCTCATCCCCTCCTTGACCGCGTTCGAGAACGTCATGCTCCCGCTCGAGATACAGGAGCTGCCGGACAGCGAAGCGCGGCAGAAGGTCGCGGAGGTGCTCGAGCTCGTCGGCCTCGCCAAGTACGGCCACCACCTGCCCTCGCAGCTCTCCGGCGGGCAGCAGCAGCGCGTCAGCATCGCGCGAGCCTTGGTCGGCGACCCGGAGATCATCCTCGCGGACGAGCCGACGGGCGCGCTCGACAGCGTCACCGGCCGCGAGGTGATCGAGACCCTGCAGCGCCTCTGGAAACGGGGCAAG
>CAZSAS010000092.1:0-4218 GCA_964604855.1 uncultured Methanosarcinales archaeon | reverse complement strand
CGTCAGGATCAACCAGCGCCTGTTCGAGAACATCAATGCGGGCGCCCCCGAGATCATCATCGAGGACCTGTGGGACCTGCTCCAGTACCACGTCACGACCTTCTTCGACAATGACGTGAGCCAGCTCCCTCCGGCCCGCCACCGCAGCGGCCAGCCGCTCAAGACGATCAGCGGCCGCATCAAGAGCAAGGAGGGTCGCATCCGCCACAATCTCGCCGGCAAGCGCACCAACTTCAGCGCGCGCACCGTCATCAGCCCCGACCCCGGGCTCGACATCAACGAGGTGGGCGTGCCGAAGGTGATGGCGATGAAGCTGACCGTACCCGAGCGGATCACGGACTGGAACATCGCCTATCTCAAGGAATTCATCAAGCGCGGCAGCGCGAAATACCCCGGCGCGAACTATATCGTCCGTCCGGACGGGAAGCGCAAGCGCATCACGGATGAGACGAAAGAGGCCTTGCTCGAGGAGATCGAGCCGGGTTTCATCGTCGAACGGCATCTGCTGGACGGGGATGTCGCGCTGTTCAACCGCCAGCCGAGCCTGCACCGGATGAGCATGATGTGCCACAAGGTGCGCGTGCTGCCCGGGCTCACGCTGCGCCTCAACCCTGCCGTCTGCACGCCGTACAACGCCGACTTCGACGGGGACGAGATGAACCTGCACATCCCGCAGACCGAGGAAGCAAGATCCGAAGCAGAGATTCTGCTGCAGGTCCAGACACAAATCGTCTCGCCCCGGTACGGGCTGAGCATCATCGGCTGCAACCAGGACGCGATCACGGGCAACTACATCCTCACGAAGTATCTTGACCTGCCGCGGAACAAGGCGATCGACCTCCTCGCCAGCGTCGGCGTCGATGACTTCAGCCGGCTCCCTGCAAAGGAGACGCTGACCGGCCACGAGATCTTCAGCATGGTCCTGCCGAAAGACTTCAGCTTCAAGGCGAAGCCGAGGAGCGCCAAGCCGGAACACCTCGAGGCGGCCGTCGAGATCAAGAACGGGATGTTCAAGAAGGGCATCCTGGACAAGAACAACCTCGGAAGCGGCAAGGGCCTGCTCCTCCGCACCATCCACAAGCAGTACGGCGCCGACGAGACGGTCAAGATCCTCGGGCGCATCTACAAGCTCGGCATCAACGTCCTCCTCCGGTACGGCTTCACCATGTACCTGAGCGACACGGACCTGTCGCCAGAAGTACGCGTGACGATCGACGCCCTCCTCGGCGATGCGCGCAAGCACGTCAGCGAGCTCATCGCCCAGTACAAGAACGGGACGCTCGAGCCCTTGCCGGGGCGCTCCCTCGAGGAGACCCTGGAGCTGCGCATTCTGGAACGCCTGAACGAGACGCGCAACCAGGCAGGCACCGCCGTCCTCGAGAAGGGCGACCACGACACCGGGCTCATGGTGATGGTCAACTCGGGAGCGCGCGGCAGCAACATCCAGGTCGCGCAGATGGGCGCACTCGTCGGCCAGCAGGCCATGCGCGGCGGCCGTATCGGGAAAGGCTACCATGACCGCACCCTGAGCTGCTTCAAGCGCGACGATCTCGGCTCCGACGCCCGCGGCTTCATCGGCAACAGCTTCAAGACGGGACTGAAGCCGCACGAGATGTTCTTCATGGCCATGACGGGGCGTGACTCGATGATGGATACCGCGTTGCGTACGCCGAAGAGCGGCTATCTCTACCGTCGGCTCGCGAACGCGCTGCAGGACCTCAAGGTCGAATATGACGAGACGACGAGAGACGCGGCCTCGCGTATCGTCCAGTTCCGGTACGGCGAGGACAAGGTGGACGTGTCGCGCAGCGAGGGCGGCAAGATCAACGTCAAGGCGATCATCGACGCGAATATGTGAGGTGCGCATGATGTCACAAGCGATCTTCAAGGAATACGCGGAAAGGCTTCCGGGCAAGCTTCTCGATGAGGTGCGCGAGCAGCTGCCGGACAAGGTCAGCGACGCGAAGCTGCGGACGATCATGGACGCGGTCGTCCTCGAGTACGAAACGGCGACCGTCGATCCCGGCGAATGCGTCGGCCTCGTCTGCGCCGAGAGCATCGGCGAGCCCGGCACCCAGATGACCCTGAATACCTTCCACTTCGCCGGCGTGTCGGAGATGAACGTCACGACAGGTTTGCCGCGGCTCATCGAGATCCTCGATGCGCGGAAGACCATCAAGAGCCCGATGATGGAAGTCTACCTCAAGCCTCCGTACAACAAGGGTGAGGGCATCAAGAAGGTGGCGGAGAAGGTCAAGGAGACCCTGTTCGAGGAGTATATCAAGGAGCTCACCATCGATGTGGTGGAGTGCATCATGCACGTGACGCTCGACGAGGGGAAGATGGCGCTGGTGGACATGCAGACGGACACCCTCGCTAAGACGCTCGCGAAGAGCCTGAAGGGCTACACTGTGAAGAAGGCGGGGAATGCCGCGCTCGATATCAAGAGCACGAGCAAGGACGAGCCGCTCAAGGAGGTCTACCGGCTCCGCGAGAAGATCAAGAGCATCTATATCAACGGCATCAAAGGCGTCTCGCAGGTGCTGCCCGTGCAGCGCGGGGACGAGTTCCTCATCATCACGGCAGGGACGAACCTGAAGGCCATGCTGAAGATGGAAGAGGTGGACCCCCGTCGGAGCGTGAGCAACGACCTCTATGAGGTCGAGGATATCCTCGGCATCGAGGCGGCGCGCGAGCAGATCATCCGCGAGGTGCTCAAGGTGTTGGATGCGCAAGGCATTGACATCGATATTCGGCACATCCTCCTTGTGGCTGACACCATGACCATGGGCGGCCATGTCCGCGGCATCAGCAGGTACGGCATCGTGAAGGAGAAGCCGTCCGTGCTGGCGAGGGCGAGCTTCGAGACGCCGCTCCGCCACATCTTCAACGCGGCGATCACTGGGGAAGCCGACCCGCTGAACAGCGTCATCGAGAACGTGATGCTCAACCAGCCCGTGCCGGTCGGCACCGGCCTGCCCGGCCTCGTCACGAAGGTCAAGAAATGATAGCCATCGTGGCAGCGATCGTCCAGGAACGGGCTGCAGAGAGCAAGCTTTAAAAACGGACCGTTATTCGTGAGGCATTATGAAAGCAGAGATCCGGAAACTCCTCGGAAGCGACAAGCTCGTCATCGGCACCGACCGAGTGCTCAAAGCGGTGCGTAAGGGCGGCGTGGCCAAGGTCGTGCTCGCCGAGAACGCACCGGCAGCGCTGCGCGAGCAGCTCGAACGCTACAAGCGGCTCGGCGGCGCCTTCGAGCTCGCCGAGGCGGGCATCCCCAACGACGAGTTCGGCACGCTCTGCAAGAAGCCGTTCTCCATCGCGGCGATCGCCATCCTTTCGTAAAATGGAAACCCCTACCGAGAAACAGGTCTTCGACACCGAGACGCTCGGCATCATCAAGCACTTCGAGGACCTGACGAAAGTGAAGGTGCGCGATTTCTATGATCACAACGACCGGCTGTGGTTCATCATCGAGACCGGCGGCCTGATGCGCGCCCTCGGGAAGGACGGGGCGAACGTGAAGAAGCTGAGCGAGCAGCTGCATCGACGCATCAAGGTGAGCGAGTACAATCCTGACGTGAAGCTCTTCATCCGCAACCTCATCCATCCGCTCAAGGTGTCACGGACCGAGATCGATGACCCTGAAGAGGGATTCATCACGCTCTACGACGACGACACGAAAACGAAAGGCTTAATAATCGGGGCGAAGGCCCAGAACCTGCGCTTCTACGAGCGCGTCGTCCAGAAATACTTCCCGGACGTGAAGGAGATCAAGGTCGTCTAGACGGCTAGCCGACTACACTGGTGTTATACATGGCGAAGAAGAGTTCCGGCATCAATGCGGCGACGAAGCTGAAAGGGCGTCGCTCGCGCAGCCGCAAGCTGTACAAGTGGTATGCCAAGAAGGTGCTCGGCCTCAAGGTGAAGTCTGATCCTCTCGAGGGCTCGTCCCAGGCGAAGGGCATCGTGCTGGAGAAGGTCCAGCGCGAGGCGAAGCAGCCGAACTCTGCGATGCGTAAGTGCGCCCGCGTCCAGCTCGTGAAGAACGGCAAGCAGGTGACCGCCTTCCTGCCAGGGGATGGCGCGACGAAGCTCGTGGACGAGCACGATGAGGTCGTCATCGAATGCATCGGCGGCAAGATGGGGCGGTCGAAGGGGGACATTCCCGGCGTGCGCTGGCAGGTCATCAAGGTGAACGACCAGAGCCTCCAC
>CAZSAS010000091.1:0-4233 GCA_964604855.1 uncultured Methanosarcinales archaeon | reverse complement strand
CTTCCTTGCTCGTGTAGATGAACCATTGCCTGAAGTAAGTCGGCGTGAGGATGGAGCCGCCACCGCGTTCCGCGTTCGGCCTGATCGCGGTCGTGCTCGGCATGGGCCCCTTGCCGGCTCGGCTTTCGAGCCAATCCCAATTGACATTAGAGACCCGCAGTACTGCGTCACCGTAACTGCTTCCTTGCCAGTCGACGCCGATGCGTTCGAAACCGCGCTGGAACTCAGTCCAAGGAATAGCAAAGTGATTGGGCGTTTGCCCTGCAAAACGAGCTTCGTAGCGCCTGATGATGACGAGCATCTCCTTGAAGCCATTCACCGCACGAGCCCGGTCCTTATTCCTGACGTCGAGCCAGACCTGCTTCATCGCCTTGTCGAGGTCGCGCAGCCACTCGTCCAACATCTGTCGGACGACGGGATCTTCCCGCATCTGGCGGATTTCCGGCGCGAGGCTGGTGAAGTTCCGGATAAAGACCGCATCCCTCACCGGCGTCTCGCCGAGCAGGTCCTTGTACTGGCGGCCCTTGCCGCGCCAGACGCGATATGTGCGTTCGTAGAGCGCGGGGAGCAATCGTTCGAGCGTGCCGGGAGGGAAAGGCATCAGCTAATCACCCCCGACAGGGTGGAGAAGTCAGCGCCCGGGCCGTCTTGTATGCGGAGGTTGGTCGGCCGGTGGTGGCTCTGGTCCTGGCCGGAGCCGACGTCGACGGGGATGGTCTGGAGCGTGGGCTGCTGCGGGTTCACCGGGTAGATGACCGCGTATGCCGTCCCGTTGCCCTTCGCGGATTTCACCGTGATCTTGATGTAGCCGCTCCCGATCTGGAACGCGCCCGGCGCTTCCTCGCCGTTCGGGCCGCGCTGCGTGTGCGGCCAGCAGCCGTCGCGGCCCGTCGCTGCCGACTTGATGATTGGATATTCGGGCGTGCCTCTTCCGGTCATGCGGCGCAGCCGCGGCATGTCGGCGCACGTGATCGACACCTTCGCGTTCGACACTGGCTGGCCGCCGCGCGTCGTGACCTGCACCCGCATCAGCCCCGGGTGCTGCACGTCCAGGCCGGGCGCGCGCTGCGCAGCCGCCTGCTCTTCGGGCGTCGGCCCGTCGCCGTGCCCGCCGTCGGGGCTGTCGCCATGCCCGCCGTCGGGGCTGTCGCCATGCCCGCCGTCGTCATGGTTTCCGCGATCATCGTGATCGCTGTGGCGGCGCCGGTCGTTCCAGTCGTCCCCGCGACGGTGGTCGCCGCCCCCGCCCTTGAACAGGTCGCCGATGCCCTTGCCGCCGCTGACGAGGCGGAAGAGCATGTAGAGGAAGACGAGCATGATGGCGACGCCGAGCCAGTCCAGCAGGACGTGGAAGATGGTGAACACGATGTCCGCGACGGCCATCTAGCGCGCCCTCCGGTTCTCGCGTCTCTTGGTCCTGAAAAGGCTGGTCGGGAGCAGGAGCAGGAGTGGCAGGCTCGAGCCGCCGGCCGCACCGAGGAGCTGCTGGTACACCTCGACGACGGCGAGGAGCATGAAGAGGATGACGATGGCGATGAGCCTCGTCACGAAGTTCGCGTTCTCGCTCAGGTCGAGCTTGGCGACGCAGAACCAGAGGCCGAGGCCGATCACGCCGAGCGGGATGAGGCCAGTGAAGACGACGGTGATGACGCCGCCGTTCGCCATGACGAGCTCGGGGGGCATGAGGAAGGCGCTGATCGCGCTGAACGCCGTGCCGAGGATGCCTGCCACCTTGTTGTCCTTGAAGAGCTTCTTGAACACCCAGTGGCTGATGGCGAGGAAGACGAGGAAGAGCATGAAGCGGACGAAGACGAGCTGGACGAAGGGGTCCTCCAGGATGGGGATGTAGAACATCCAGGTCATGGTCTCGACGACCTTGTTCAGGGGCGAGAGTCCGGTGTAGTAGCTGCGCGCCGCGACGAGAGGGAGGGCGAGGAGCAAAGCGGGCAGCAAGAAGAAGACTCGTAAGAGGCGATCACTACCCTTCGTCACGGTACCACCGACGATGATGCTGGGTTGATTTCGGGCGTGGGATGTTTATAAAACTTTCTAAATACTATCGTCGAGAAGTGCAAAAGCTTTTTATGCTGGATGCGTCCAGAAGCGTCCGATGACGTTTTTCCTGAGCCTGGGCCAGGCCTTCAAGGAGATCGGACTCGCGTTCGTGCTGAAGCCGTACCTGTGGTGGCAGCTCGCGCCCGTGCTGCTGCTGTGGCTGCTGCTCGAGATCTACCTCTCACAGAACAAGCGCGAGGCGCTCGGCTGGAACTCCGCGCTAGCGAACGCGATCACGCTCTTCTGGATCAGCCTCGCGGCGGTCCAGCCGCTGTTCTGGCTGAGCTATGGCGAGCCGTTCCGCTGGGGCGTGCTCGTGGTGCTCGTCCTCTTCACCGCCTACGCGCTCTTCCTCGCAGCCATCAGCTTCACGCACAAGTTCGGCGCCGGCGTCACCTACGTCCTCGCAGCCCCGGTCGTCGTGGATTACCTGAGCCTGTTCGCCATCCTCTGGGGGAACGGCGTGCTCGCGGTCAACCTCTACATCCTGCTCGCGGCCGTGCTGCTCTGGCTCGCGGTGTTCGGCCTGCGTTGGCTGCTCTTCCGTCTCCTGCCGGAGGCGCAGCATGTCCACGAAGAGGAGTTCCGGGAGGCGATGCACGAGATCGGCGAGAGCATCGAGCATGCGGGGAAGGCGCTCGAGAAGAGATTCTAAAGATAAGTATCAATGCCTAAAAATTATAAACATATAAAAGATATAAATTATAATCTATGCTTAAAAGTTATATTATATACCACAGAATATTATAGGAGAACCAATAGATAAAAAAATGAATATAGTGTAACCAATATATAATTATTGTATCACCAATAAATAAGGAATAATTCATTATGAAAACTATAATTAATGCTTAAAATTTTTAGATAAATAGATGCCTCTATATTTTATGAAAAATATAGGAAATGCTTAAAAATTTTAGAATCAAGTAACTATGAAGAAACAAATTTCTTACAACGCATCCAGGGGGCTGACCACCTTGCGTTTCTCTTCGGAAGAGACATGCGTATAGATCTCCGTCGTCTGCAGGTTCGCGTGCCCGAGCAGTTCCTGGATGACCCTGAGATCGGTCCCCGCCTCGCGGAGATGCGTGGCGAAGCTGTGACGGAGCTTGTGCGGGCTCACCTGCTTCGTGATGCCCGCCCGCTTGGCGGCGTTCTTCACTATCTTCTCGGCGTTTCGTACACTCATAGGACCCCCTGAACGAGAGGTGAAAATCGGGCCCCGGGTCATCGAATTCTTGTTCAAGAACGGCCGTAAGTCCTTTATCAGGCTCTCTGAAAGGATAACCATACGGTCCTTACCTCCCTTGCCGCCGCGTACCCAGGCGATCCGCTGGCCGAGCTCCAAGTCGTCGACCTTCATGGAGACACACTCTCCCACTCGAAGTCCGGACGCATACAATAGCTTGATTAGAAGCCGCGATTTCTCATGGGAGGCAGCCCCTATCAGCCGCTTTACCTCTTCCTTCGTCAACACTATCGGAAGGCTTTTTCCCACTTTCGGAGCCTTAACATTGAAGATCTCCTTCTCCAAGACTTCGTTCAGAAAGAACAGAATGGCCGATCTCGTCAATTGCACCGTGCGGGGGCTTGCCTTTTTCGAACTGATGAGATGACCGAGATACTCCTTAAGGTCCTCTTTTTCCACGTTCTCAGGGGTTTTCTTGATGAACTCGATAAACTGCTGATTCAGACGGAAGTAATGCTCTACAGTAGCTTCACTATAACCTCGCAACCGGAGCTCGTTCACAAGCCGTCTCATCTGGGTCATTTTTTCGTGTAGGGACGTTTTTTCGCCAGATCCTCATAAACAGACCAAGTCCCCTTTCTCCGTTCTCTGGTGGTCTCTTTCTTGTGGCAGTCGTGACAAAGCCATCGAAGATTCTCAAGCGAGTTGTTATTCGGATACCCATCAATGTGATCCAACTCCAGATTCTCACGTTTCTCGCACTGTTCACAGCCCGCATCCTTCTTTTTCAGAAGATCGAGTCTCTCTTCCTTTGAAGGTTTGTCGAACGGCTCATCATCGGGGACCTTCTTTCCCTTGACAGCGATGCGCCATCTCACGTACAGTTGACGGTAAAGTTTTTGTTCTGGCGCATTTGCCCGTTTTCGCATTTGAGACAAGAGCCTGTCGCGATTCCTGAGGTAGTAGACCGCATCATATTGCCGATTCTT
>CAZSAS010000090.1:0-4352 GCA_964604855.1 uncultured Methanosarcinales archaeon | reverse complement strand
AGTGACGTCGCGTCTGTTTCGGGACCTTCATGACGGCTCCGAAGCTCCGGTCCCTTTATAAACCTTATGCCCCCGAACGGCTTTCTAGAACGGAGTAGCGCCGCCGCCTTGGGTTCAAGACAAGACCCGAGTGTCGGGGAACTCCCTGCTTGCAGCAGGGAGTTGGTCGCGAGCGTAGCGAGTGACCGTGGAGGCCCCGACGGAACGAGGGCCTGAGAAACGCTGCGCGCGGAGCGCGCAGAAAGGACCCGCTGCGGCGCTCCTTTCTCCTGAGCCGCCCCAAACTTATTTAAATAAGGAGGTGCGGGGAGGATGCATGGGCACGAAAGACCTCGTCATGCTGCTCGCCATCCTCGTCCTCCTCATCACGACCATCATCTTCGGCGTCAGGAGCAGCACGAACGCGGCGAAAGCCCAGGAAGCGGAGAACATGAGCACCGTCCTCGTCGACGTGCTCCGCGGCCTGGACTACCCGAAGGTCTACCCCGCCTGCCGCGCCATCTCGCCCGGGAAGATCAGCGTGATCACCCGCTGCCTCGAGGACAGCCTCGTGGCGACGGACCTGTCGGCCATGTTCCGCGAGGACCAGTTCAAGGATTTCGACGCCAGGAAGAACGGGACCGGCTACCTCATCATCGAGAACGCGAAAGGCGGCCGCAGCTTCGACAGCCGGCTATTCACGCTCAGCCAGAACAACGTCGAGATTGCGACCGGGTGCGCCACGCCCGGCACGATCGAGCCGGGCTTCACGTGCCGCTTCGACCTCGGGCAGGAATGCGTCCCTGGCGACAACCTCGAAGTGGCGTACGAGGGCAAGCGCGCCTTCCTCAAGACGTGCTGAGAATGGCCCTGCTCGCCGTTGACATCGTCCTTCTGCCTCCTGACGACGTCACGGACCTGGCCATCAGCGCCAACAAGGAACTCCTGAAGAGCAACCCGCCAGGAATCACGCTCGACAAGCAGCGCTGCCTGCCGCACATCAGCCTCGACATGGGCTTGCTCGATGAGGAGAAGCTGGAAGAAGCGAAGCAGCTCCTGGCAACGATCGCTGCCGAGACAAAGGCACTCGACCTCGCGATCACAGGCGTCACGACGACGGTGAGCAAGGAGCCGGAAGTCTCCGTGCTCACAGTGGAGGGCGACGGGCTCCAAAGGCTCCACGAGAAGGTGGCGGACGCATTCTCCCATCTGCTGCAGCAGGGCATCGTCGAGAACGTCCGATGGGTCGAGAACCAGCAGGGAGAGGTGATGCCCATTTGGGAGAAGTGGGTGAAGGACTTCGCGAAGAACGCGTCCTATGAGAAGTTCAGGCCGCACATCACCATCGGCCTCGGAAAGGTGCGCAACCCGGGAAAAATCCCGTTCATCGCGACGTGGCTCGCGCTCTGCCATCTCGGCAACTACTGCACGTGCAGGGAAGTACTCGCAGAATTCGGACTGAAAGGGTGAGCTACGCTAGCTCGACCCGCTTCTTCTTCATGAGGACAGCCGCGATCTTCCCCGGCAGATCTGTCGTGTCGCCGGGCGAGAAGGGGCCGTGCACCTCGCCCTTGAGGCCGAGGAACTTCGGCACGGCCGCGACGAAGATGACGCTGCAGGACTCCTGGGAAGCCACCTCTTCCGGGCTAAGCCCGGAGGCGTGGGCGTGCGCATCGGCATCCGTATCGTCGCTCTTGTCGTTCGACGCCCGCCCGGGAACCATATCCTCATCGGGGAGCGGCTCGCTCAGGGTCGGCACGACCGTGCCTTCGGGCGCGTCCCCGTTCAGCACAGTCATGAGGAGACGTTCCTTGTGAGCGAGAAGGAGCTCGGCGCACTGGGTGTAGAACTCCTGCTCTTCCCGCAGGAGCGGCTCGGTGTCGACGATGTTGCTCTCGGCCCGGGCCCGGTTCAGGGCCATCTCGATGATCTTGCGTTCGCGCCGCTCGTGGAGCTCGCGGAGGATCTTCTGCACGTTGCGGAACTGGACGAGGGCTTTCTGGGCGCCGGTGCTCGACGCTCCGCCGGCCGCGTCCACGTCCTTGAGCTTCTGGCGGAGATAGGCCACGACCTGGCCGTAGAAATCTTCCGGCAGGCTCTGGAGCTCCTGCCGGCCCTTCTCCTTGCGCAAGAGGTCGAACAAGGTCTCGTAGGTTATCACGACATCTGCCAAAGGAACACCCAGCGGCCAGATTTCCGGGTGATTTTATATAGTTATTTGCTCGGGGGCGCCGCCGCGTCAGGGCTAGCTTTAAAAGCCCCTTTCTTTCCCTCCTCCGCACATGGTCTCTTTGCAGTACCAGGACCTGGCATTCGAGGACAAGGGCGGCTCAGTCCGCTGTGTACTCTTCTCGAGATATTATTTCGACCTCGGGAAGGAAGCGCTGGAACGCATCTGCAAGGTCACGGAGCGGCCGGAAGCGCTCGAATTCGACGCGACCGAGACGAAGGTGGTGAACAAGGTCGTCCCGCTCCTGGAACAGGGCCTGACCCTCGGCCTGCGCCACCGGCTCTACGACAAGCCCGCCTTCTACCTCCGGGAAGAGCTCGGCATCCCCCTCATCGGCTCGACGGAGATTGGCGTGGTGGACCGCGGCAGCAACATCATCGAGGTCAAGCCCCTCACCGGCTGCAACTTCACCTGCACCTACTGCAGCGTCGACGAGGGCGAGAACAAGAAGAGCTATGACTACCTCGTCGAGGAGGAATACCTGGTGAAGGTCGCGACCGGGGTGGCCACCAGGAAAAAGAATCCGGTCGAGTTCAACATCGGGCCCCATGGAGAACCGCTCCTCTATCCGGAACTGGTGCGATTGGTGCAGGACCTCAAAAGGATACCGAATGCGGGAATCATCAGCATCAACACCAACGGCTCGCTCCTCTCCAAGAAGCTCATCGACGACCTCGCTGCGGCCGGCCTCACCAGAGTCAACCTCTCCCTCCCGGCCCTCGACCAGGACTTAGCATCCGAGCTCGCTGGCGTCAAGAAGTTCCCGCTGCAACATCTTCTCGACATGCTGGCATACGGCAAGGACAAGATTAATTTTTTGTTGGCGCCAGTGTTGATTCCTGGAAAGAACGATGACGAAATGAAAAAAATCGTCGAGCTGAGCAAGACGATCACGAGTGACTTCCCCACCGTCGGCATCCAGAACTACCTCGAGTACCCGAAAGGGCGCAAGGCCGTGAAGAAGACGCTCGGCTGGGACGCCTTCTTCAGCGTCATCAAGGAGCTCGAGCGGGAGACCGGCAAAGGGCTCAGGTCGACGAAGGAGGACTTCCATATCCACGACGAGAAGGAGCTCGACAAACCGTTCCGGAAAGGCCAGGTCGTCGCGTGCGAGGTGTGCATGCCGGGGCGCTACCCGCACGAGATGTACGCCAAGGCGGAAGGCAGGCTCATCGACGTCCAGGTGCCGAATGACCTGAAGCGCCTCAGGAAGAAACTCAAGGTCAGGATTATACGAGACAAGCACAACATCTTCAAGGGCGTGCTGTGCTAGTCACTCCGAACCTGGAATCTAGCTGAACAGGTTGACGACGAAGTTGACGATGGCGTCGACGACTTTCGTGAAGAAGCCTTTCTCCTCGACCTTCTTGACCTCGGCATCGTCGAGCACCAAGGACGCATTCTCGGGCGGGGGCGCCGCTTCGGGTTCCGGCACGTCGACCGTGAGGTTCACGTTCTTGTCGTAGTACACCGCTTCCAGGTGGTCGAACACCCGCGTCGTGATGGTGAACACGGGTGATTGCCAGCTCTCAGGGATCGTGACCTGGTAGGCGTACGCTTCCCGCTGCTCGTCGTCGTTCAGGCTCATCTCCTTCTCGCGGCTGCCGCCGACGACGACGACGCCGCTCGGCAGCACATCGGTCACGGTCACGTCCGCGTAGCGTCCCCGCTGGTTCTTCACGTTCACCGCGACCGTGACGGTGTCGCCGGGATGCGCGCGTGAGGAGTTGATCTTCTGCGTCACCGCGTAGGGCTGGACGAGGGCGCCCACCCTGATGCTCTTCGAGGCCGCGAAGCTGAAGGACTCTCCGTTGATCGTCTCATACGTGCCGTTCAGCCAGAAACCGATGGTGGTCGGCTCATCGGGGCTCGGCGCGGTGAGGACGAACTCGCCGATGAGCGGGGCCTCGCCGGGGACGACGCGGTCGATGGAGAGGAGACGCGGCTTGTCGAGGATGTCGCCGCCGAAAAAGCCCTTGATGCCGCGATAGGTCGTCTCGCCGTCCAGGTTGTCGAGGACGATGCGCACGGTGAAGTTCTGGCCGGGCTCGAGCTCGTCCGTCGAGAAGCGGATGTCGGGGGTGAGTTTCGTCGCCGTGACCGTGAGCGTATCCTGGAGCGGCAGTTCGAAGCGCTCATCGTT
>CAZSAS010000089.1:0-4354 GCA_964604855.1 uncultured Methanosarcinales archaeon | reverse complement strand
CAAGACCAAAGACGGCATCCGCGAGGCGCACACGACCGAGAGCTATTCGTACGCGGACTTCGAACGTCCGCCGTTGCCGAATCTCGCGCTCGACATGGGCAAGAACATCATCGGCAACGCCACGAACCTCTCTGTCGCTGTCACGAACGACGGGCAGGCACCGGCCTTCAATGTCATCCTGGACGTCTTCGACGACGCTTCCTATGAGAACCAGTCAAGCGCGCCCACACTGGCCATCAATGAGACGAAGACCTTCACGTATCAGGTGAACAGCACCTCGGACGCCATCTTCACCGCGATCGTCGACTTCGACAACGTCGTGGACGAGAGCGACGAGACGGACAACATCGTCCAACTGGCGCCGCCGGAAGCCCTGAATGTGACGCTTTCGGAGCTACATAGCGAAGGACCGATCAAGGTCTTTCAGGGCATCATCTCGAACCACTACCCGCAGACGCTTAATCTCTCCTGGACGCTCGGCACGGGAGACGAGAACATCAGCGGCGCGGAGAACACGACGCTCGCCGACGGCAGCAGGCTCTTCCTCCTCTTCGAGCACGTGTACGCGATTGGGGGGGAGAAGAAGGTCACCCTCACGGCTTCCTCCCAGAACGTGACCAACACGACTTGGCTCGCAATCGTGGTCGGCGATATTCGCGTCAACGGGACGCAGGAATTGCACGGGGACGGAACCAGCAGGATCATCGAAGCAAAGATCTCCAATGTCGGCACGGGAACCCTCAACGTCACGTGGAACGTCTCGACAGGTGAAAGCATTGTCAACGCTGACGAAACAGTCTCCGTCGCCAGCACCGAGACCGTCTTCCTTCTCTTCGCGCACGACTACAGCGACACGGGCGATTACGAGGCAGAGATCACCGCGAGCGACGGCTTCAGCACCGATCAGGACGCGTTCAGCATCCAGATTCCCGACATCACGATCGAGAGCTTCGACATCCTGAGCCAGGAGGACGCGAGCATCGTCTTCTCAGCCAGTCTCCTGAACGAGCTCAACACGGCGATCAATGCGTCCTGGACGCTCGATTCCGGCCTGGCAGCCATCACAAGCGACCAAGCTGCCTCCTTGGCAAGCCAGGAACGCCTCTTCCTCTTTGTCGCGGAGAACTACACCGCTTTCGGCGATTTCGTTGCTGTCCTGAACGCCTCTGACGGCGCGCACGCGCGCCAGGCCTCCCTCCCGGTCAGCATCAGCGAGCTCGCTATCGAGAATCTGGCGATGCTGTCAAGCACCGGCATGGTCGCGGTCTTCACGTTCGACGTCCGGAACCGGTTCAGCGCAAACACCGCCTTCAACTGGTCCTTCGACGCGAACGAGACGCCGAACACGCTCTGGGCGGGCGAGACCGTCACGCTTGGAGACGGCGAGAACGCCACCGTCCTGGTCCAGTACGGCTACAGCAGCACGGGCACCTACAACGTCACGGCGGGCGCAGAGACCGGCCAAGGAAGCTATGAAGAATATCTCGAAGCGACGATCTGAGAACGTGCTGAAAGGCTCTTCTACGGCTCGTTCGTCCCTTCCCTGCCGTAGTCGTCCTTGAGGCGGACGACGTCGAGCAGCTCGGGCGTGCTCGCCTCGATGATGACGCTGTCCTCCAGGGCCTCGACCTGGTGGATGATGCCGGGCGTGATGTGCAGGGTCTCGCCCGGCAGGAAATCGCTCGTCTCGAGCTCCTCTGGCTTCTCTTTCCTGCCGAGCGTCACGCGAAGGTGGCCCGAAAGCAGGTGCTGGCTCTCCTCCTTCTTCTCGTGATATTGCAGGCTGAAGCGCGCGCCTTTCGTGAGATGGAGGAGCTTGAGCGCGTACCGCTCCGTGACCGAGAGCCATTCCTCATGCCCCCAGGGCTTCTCGACCTTCCGCACCGGGTGGAGGAGCTCGTCCTTCAAGGTCATGCCTTGAACCCCTCCCATTCCTTGTCGACGCGCTTCAGCCACTCGGGCGTCTCGGGGCAGGCCCACTGGCCCGCGAAGGGGTAGCCGTAGAGCTTGTCCGTGCGCGCCAGCTTGGGGAAGACGTCCGTCTCGAGCATGGCGAAGCCTTCCGGGATGAGGTCGAGCACTTCCGGCTCGAAGATGTACAGCCCGGCGTTGATCAGCTTCGAGGGCGCGGTCCCCTTCGAGGGCTTCTCGACGAAGCGGAGGATGCGGTTGCCGTCGAGCATGGCGACGCCGAACATGCTCGGGTCCTTCACGGTGGTGAGGGCGATCGTGGCGATGGCCTCGTTCCGGAGGTGCTCCTTGTACAGCTTCTCGAGGTTCACGTCCTTCATCTCGTCCGCGTTCAGGACGAGGAAGGGGCCGTCCTGGAGCTGGGCCTTCGCCTTCCTGATCGGGCCGGCGGTGCCGAGGGGCTCGTCCTCCTCGACATAGGTGATGTTCACGCCGTACGCGGTCCCGTCCTGGAACTTCGCGATGATCTGCTCCTTGAGGTGCCCGACGCTGATGATGACGTCGCGGATGCCGAAGCGCTTGAGGAAGTCGAGGTTGTGCTCGAGCAGGCTCTTGCCTTGCACCTCGAGGAGTGGCTTGGGCGTCTTGTCGGTGAGCGGCTTCATCCGTGCGCCCTTCCCGCCGGAGAGGATGAAGGCCCTGGGCGGGACGCGTCCCTTGAGCGCGCGGCGGAGATAGAGCTCGACCGCGTGGCTCCGGTTCTTGACGCCGACCCCGTCGACTTTGCCGTCGATCTGGCTGAGCAGCTGCTTGTCAATCGTCAGAGTGACTCGTTCTTTCATCACACCACCCCTAGGGTGGGGCTATGGCGTGAGATATATCAACGTTTCGAAAGATATGAGGAGGTGTGACTGCACTCATACGTTTCGTGCTGCGAACGCGGAGAGGGGAAATGCGAAGGACGAGCGTCTCGGCCTGGTGCGGGTGCCTGCCGCCATCGCTCCGTGTCAGGAATCGCCCGTTCGTTAAAAAACCTCGGTGTGAGAAACGGAACATTTATATACCTCCCGGGCGTGTTTCCCGAGTAGTCACAGTCGGAGGGATAGATGATGAGGCGTCTCTTTTCGCTCAAGCGTTTGCGCAAGACCAATTACGATGACGAAGACCAGATGGAGAGCCAGGACGAGTACGTCGAGCTCAACACGGACATGGCCGGCGACGGCAAGGGCGGCAAGGTCATGGTGCGGAGCTTCGCCCTCGAGGACTTCAGCGACATCAAGCCCGTGCTGGACGTGCTACGCGAGGGCTACACGATCTGCCTCGTCAACATCAAGCCCCTCAAGGACAAGGACCTCGTCGAGCTGAAGCGTGCCATCAACAAGCTCAAGAAGACGACTGAGGCCCTCGACGGTGACATCGCCGGCTTCGGCGACGACTACATCGTCCTCACGCCGAGCTTCGCCCAGATTTACCGCGCGGGCACGGAAGAAGTGAGCGAGTAAACCTCTCTCATCCTTTTCTCACTCTCTTTTCCGTCTCTGTTCTTTTCCATTCCTCCCTCACCCCTCATTTGTTTATTTTCCGCACTCTCTTCCTATAGGTTATCAGCCGATAATGCTTATAAATGCGGTTGCGGCGTGAGGGGGCATGCCTGACGATGACGAGTTCGAGCAGCTCACCGGCGAGCCCTGCCCGGTCTGCCACGAGAAAACGCTCACGCTCATCGAGGCGAAGCGCGACGTGCCATACTTCGGCCCGTGCTACCTCTTCAGCATGGACTGCAGCTCGTGCGGCTACCACAAGGCCGACGTCGAGGTCGAGCAGAACAAGGGGCGGGCGAAGTACACGTTCACGCTCGAGAGCGAGGACGACCTGAAGGTGCGCGTCATCAAGTCGAGCAACGCGACCGTGAAGATTGGCACCGTCGGCACGATCGAGCCGGGCGAGGCCGCGAACGGCTACATCACGAACATCGAGGGCCTGCTCAACCGGATCAAGCAGCAGGTCGAGCACCTCAAGAACGCGGCGAACGACGAGGGCGACAAGGAGACGGTGACGAAGGCGAAGAACCATCTCAAGAAGCTGCAGCGCGCCCTCTGGGGCCAGGAGCCGATGAAGATAACGCTCGACGACCCGTCGGGCAACAGCGCCATCATCAGCGAGAAGGCCGAGAAGAAGTAAGGCCCTTTCTGTTTCTGCACTTATCCTTGCCTTGAATGAGCTCCGGCGCCGAGCATGGTCTCCGCCACCAAAACATTTATATATGACCTATACCAATATACGGATTAGTATACAGGAATACGTTGCGACAAAGGTGTTACCCATGCCAGACCCGACCTTGAGATGCAACCCCCGGCTCTATCACTACAACGGCTTCTGCTTCAACAAGGGCCGCGTGCCCTACGGGCAGATCGCCATCCCGACGCATGAATGCGACGCCATG
>CAZSAS010000088.1:0-4356 GCA_964604855.1 uncultured Methanosarcinales archaeon | reverse complement strand
CACGCTCGGCATCTCGCTCGCGGTGGACGCGTACGGCCCCGTGGCGGACAACGCCGGCGGCATCGCCGAGATGGCAGGGCTGGCCGCCGAGATCAGGAAGCGCACCGACGCGCTCGACAGCGCGGGCAACACGACCGCGGCCATCGGGAAGGGCTTCGCCATCGGTTCGGCGGCCTTGACGGCCTTGGCGCTCTTCACCGCGTTCGCGCAGCAGGCCGGCTTGGTGAGCATCAGCCTCACCGAGCCGAGCGTGGTCATCGGTCTGCTCATCGGTGGTATGCTCCCCTTCCTCTTCAGCGCGATGAGCATGAAGGCCGTGGGCAAGGCCGCGTTCGCGATGATCGAGGAGGTGCGGCGCCAGTTCAAGGAGATCCCCGGCCTGCTCAAGGGCAAGGCCAAGGCGGACTACGCCCGGTGCGTCGACATCGCGACGACCGGCGCCCTGCGGCAGATGGTGCTTCCGGGACTGCTCGCCGTGGCCGCGCCGGTCATCGTGGGCTTCGTCCTCGGTCTCGAGGCGCTCGGCGGCATGCTCGCCGGCGCACTGGCGAGCGGCGTCATGCTCGCTCTCATGATGGCGAACGCGGGCGGCGCGTGGGACAATGCGAAGAAGTACATCGAGACGGGCAAGCACGGCGGCAAGGGCGGCGAGGCCCACAAGGCGGCCATCACGGGCGACACCGTCGGCGACCCGTTCAAGGACACGAGCGGCCCGAGCATCAACATCCTGCTGAAGCTCATGGCCATCGTCGCCTTGATCTTCGTGCCGCTCTTCGTCGCGGTCGGCAGCCTGCTCTGAGGCGGTAAAACCTTTTCAGAGCTATTTTCAGGAATTCGGACCAGGACTATCCTCGACTGGAACTCCTCCGGGAGCTCGAGCTCTTCGGTGATTATCTGATAGAGCTCTTCGGCAGGGACCAGCGAGGCCTTCATGACCTTCCCGCCTGAACGGCCGTGCCGATGATTGGCGAGTTCGGGATGGTTCTGGGCAAGGTCATGCAAGCGTTGCGCGTAGCGAGGGTCGCCCGTGAGTCGCGCGATTTTCTTCTCTATGTCTCCGAGCCGGAAATGCTGACTGCGCCGCATCCGTATCTCGTCGATCGGCGTCTCTCGTGCGCTGTTCGCGTCTCTTCGCCCGAGGTCAACCGCCCGTTTCCTATACTCGCCCGGCAACGGAGGGTCCGTCGCGGCCCCGGGACCGTCTGCTAGCGTTATCGGGATGCCGCGTCGATGGTAGACAGGAAATATTCAGCGGCCCAAGCCCCGTTTGATGCCTCGCGGAGTCCCTCGGGTATGCTCATTGTTGAGGGTCTCGAAGCCTTCAGGGTGCCTCAGGGTTTGGGTGTAGAACGCCATCGCGATCTGTTTCCTGAAGCGCTCCGGATTATCTGAAAACTGTTCCGCCCAGCGGGTGATTTCAAGCGTCGCATACCACGCGTCCGACCGAAGAGATACCTCAGGATTGAAGCGGGTGATGTAACCCTGCTCGGCAAGGTCTGAGAAGATGCATCCGTAGCGCTCAGCATTGGTCTCGCCTCGGGACGGGGATGCCGCTTTCCGGCAAGCGTTGCCGGGACGTCCTCCCCGTGCGCTCATTGCCTGCTTCCTGACCGGTTCAGGAACGGGCAACCGGCTCCCTTCCGCGAGCGCGACCTGCGTCGCGACGCGTGCCGCATCCGCTGCGACGTCGATGAGCGCCGCATGCTTGCCGGCAAAGACTAAGGGATGGAACCGTCCGCCGCTCTTCGGGAGGTAGGCGAGGATCAGCTCGTCTTGCCCATCGAGCACGCCACGGTAGTCCTCCGTCTCGCCGTCGGCTCTCGTGAGGCGCCGTTCGAGGGTTGCGGAACCGGGACTCGCCATCGCCGCCTCAAAGCTGTTCCCATCGGCGTGCACCAGGAAGGTCGTGTTCGTGTGGGAGACGTCGCTGCCGCGCCGGTCGGCGTAGCAGCAGTACAGATGGACGTCATTCACCGTGGCCATCAGGCGGAAATCGACGACTTCCGCTCCGGGAAACATTTCCCGGCCCGCCATGATGTTATAGAGCCGGTCCGCGAGTTCGCCGCCTTCCTGCCGTTGTAGCTGCAACCTGGCGATCATCAGGGCCATTGGGCATCAGCCCGACATATTAAATCTTTCTGATATCTTCACTCGGGAATGGGAACTCCTGACCGATTCCCGTCATTTCTTCCAACGAAACCTTTATAAGGGTCTTGAGGGGAAGCATCAGCAAGAAGAGGTGGGCAGTTCTGCGCACGACGCACGGTCCCTGCCCGGCTTCGGCGGTGACACTCCATGGACAAATCCGACGCGTTCATTCTCTGGTTCGACCAGCTCGGCATCGATGACGTCCCCCTCGTCGGGGGCAAGAACGCAAGCCTCGGCGAGATGTATCGCGAGCTCGCGGAGAAGGGCGTGAAGGTGCCGAATGGCTTCGCCATCACCGCCCGCGCCTACCACTACCTGCTCGAGAAGGGCGGCGTGAAGGACCAGATCAGGCAGGTTCTCTCCGACCTGGACACGCATGACATGCGCAACCTGTCAGAACGCGGGCAGAAGGTGCGCACGCTCATCAAGTCCGTCGAGTTCCCGCCCGAACTGCGCGAGCCCATCCTCGAGGCCTACCGCAGCCTCAGCAAGGAATACGGCGGCAACACGGACGTCGCTGTCCGTTCGAGCGCCACAGCGGAGGACCTGCCCGACGCCAGCTTCGCCGGCCAGCAGGAGACCTACCTGAACATCCACAGCGAGGAGATGCTCATCGAGGCCTGCAAGAAGTGCTTCGCCTCGCTCTTCACGAACCGTGCGATCAGCTACCGGCAGGACAAGGGCTTCGACCATTTCAGCATCGGGCTCAGCATCGGCGTCCAGAAGATGGTGCGGAGCGATCTCGCGACGAGCGGCGTCATGTTCAGCATCGACACCGAGTCGGGCTTCGAGAACGCGGTGTTCATCACGGCCGCGTACGGGCTAGGCGAGAACGTCGTGCAAGGGGCGGTGAATCCTGACGAGTACTATGTCTTCAAGCCGACCTTGCACAAGGACTTCCGGCCTATCATCAGCAAGGAGGTCGGCTCGAAGGAGAAGAAGATGATCTACGACGAGCACGGGAACAAGGCGACGAAGAACGTCCCGGTGCCGCCCGAGGACCAGAAGCGGTTCTGCCTGGACGACGACGCGATACTCACCCTCGCCCGCTGGGCCGTCATCATCGAGGAGCATTACAGCAAGAAAGCCGGGAAGTTCAAGCCGATGGACATGGAATGGGCGCAGGACGGCAAGACCGGCCAGCTCTTCATCGTCCAGGCGCGGCCTGAGACCGTGCACAGCCAGAAAGCGCGGAACATGTACCAGACCTATCACCTCAAGGCGGACGGCAAGAAGGTCCTCGTCACCGGACATAGCGTCGGGAAGAAGATCGGCCAGGGCCCCGTCAACGTCATCAAGGACGTGAAGGAGATCGGCCGTTTCAAGGGCGGCAGCGTCCTCGTCACCGAGATGACCGACCCGGACTGGGAGCCGATCATGAAGAAGGCCGGTGCGATCGTGACGAACAGCGGCGGCCGTACGTGCCATGCTGCCATCATCAGCCGCGAGCTCGGCATCCCGTGCGTCGTCGGCTGCGGGAACGCGACGGAAGCGCTGCGGGACGGCCAGGATGTCACCGTCGACTGCAGCCAGGGGGACGAGGGCTACGTCTACGAGGGCAAGCTGCATTTCGACATCGAGGAGACCAACCTGGACGAGATGCCGCGGACCGAGACGAAGGTGATGATGATCGTCGGCACGCCAGAGCAGGCTTTCGAATTCAGCCGCATCCCGAACCAGGGCTGCGGGCTCGCGCGCATGGAGTTCATCATCAACAGCTACATCCGCATCCACCCCTTGGCGCTCATCGACTATCCGAACGTCGAGCCGGAGGTCAAGGCGAAGATCGACGAGCTCACGTACGGGTACGACGACAAGAAGGAGTACTTCATCGATCGGCTCGCGCACGGCATGGGCCGCATCGCGGCCGCGTTCTACCCCAAGACGGTCATCGTCCGCATGTCGGACTTCAAGACGAACGAGTACGCCAATCTCATCGGCGGGCAGAAGTACGAGCCGAAGGAGGACAACCCGATGATCGGCTGGAGAGGGGCCAGCCGCTACTACGACGAACGGTACGCGCCCGGCTTCGCGCTCGAATGCGCCGCGATGAAGCGGGTACGCGAGCAGTACGGACTCACGAACCTCATCGTCATGATCCCCTTCTGCCGCACCCTCGAGGAGGCGCACAAGTGCATCGACACCATGGCGGCCCACGGGCTCAAGCAGGGCGAGCACGACCTCAAGGTGTACGGCATGTGCGAGATC
>CAZSAS010000087.1:0-4374 GCA_964604855.1 uncultured Methanosarcinales archaeon | reverse complement strand
AATTTACCATCCATCGACCCACCTTTCACTAATTGTTTTCTCTATGGAACCAACAGACACTTATAAATATTACTATTATAAAGTGGTATAAAATTATCCCTCGATCTCCACCGCGAACTCGCCTTTCTCGTGCTCGAGCGTCTCCGCGCCCGTCACGGCCAAAAGGTCAGGCTCGACCAAGGTCAAGTCGAGCCGCGTCGTGATCTTCAGCTTCTGCAGCGGCGCCTTCATCGAGAGCTGCTTCTCCGACTTGTGCTTCCGGACCGCGGCGACGATGCGCGCCACCTCGTCACCCAACGCCTCGGCCTCCTCATCGATGAGGTCCTCGCGCGCGTCCGGCCACGCGCTGACATGGATCGAGGTCGCGCCGTCGCTCTTGCGATAATACAGCTGGTACAATTCCTCGGTGATGTGCGGCATGATGGGCGCGAACAATTTGAGGATGCCGAGCGAAACGGAATACAGGGTGTGCTGCGCCGAGAGCGTGCCCTCGCCGTACTTCTCGGGAGTATACAGCCTATCCTTGACGAGCTCGAGGTATAGGTCGCAGAAGGTCTGCCAGAAGAAGCGCTCGGCTTCCGACTTCGTCTTGCTGTACTCGTTCTTCTCGAAATGCGCGGTCGCCTCCTGCACGACCCTGCTGAACTTGCTCAAGAGCCATCTGTCGAGGGGCGCGAGCTCGCCTTCCCATTCCTGATAGTCCTGGAGGTGCATGATGCAGAACTTCGTCGCGTTCCACAGCTTCGTGACGGTCTTCTGCCCGGTCTGGATGTCCTTCTCCATGTAGGGCAGGTCGTCGCCGAGCTTCACGCCCGCGGCCCAGAAGCGAAGCGCGTCAGCCCCGTACTTGCCGATGACGTCCTGCGGCGCGATCGCGTTCCCCTTGCTCTTGCTCATCTTGTTCCCTTTCGGGTCGAGGACGTGGCCCGAGATGACAATCTCTTTCCACGGCGCCTCACCGTGGTGGTAGAGGCCCTTCACGATGGTGTAGAACGCCCACGTCCTGATGATGTCGTGCGCCTGGGGCCGCATCGTCATCGGGTAGAGCTTTATCCTGCTCTGCTTGTCGCCGGCCCAATCCAACGCTATCTGGGGCGAGACGCTGGAGATCATCCAGGTGTCGAAGACGTCCTCCTCAGGGATGAGCTCGCCCTTCATGTGGCCTTTCGGCGTGCAGGTGAGCGGGTCCACCGGGAGCTCGTTCTCGTCCGGCAGGACGATCTCGCCGTCCTTCGTGTACCAGACCGGGAACGGGACGCCGTAGAAGCGCTGCCGGCTGATGCACCAGTCCCAGTTGAGGTTCTCGACCCAGTGCTGATACCTGACTTTCATGTGCGCCGGGTACCAGTCGATGGCGTCCGCCGCCTCGAGCAGCTCCTCTTTCTTGTCCATGACGGTGATGAACCACTGCCTCGTTTTCAGGAATTCGATGGGCGTGCCGCAGCGCTCGTGCACGTTCACCGCGTGCGTGATGTCCTCCTGCTTGAGGAGCAGACCTCCCTTCTCGAGGTCCGCGAGCATCTTGGCGCGCGCCTCCGCGATCTTCAGGCCTTCGTAGCCGGGCGCGTGCTCGTTCATCCGACCGTCCTTGGTGAAGACGACCCTGAGCGGCAACTGGTGCTTGTGCCATTTCTCGATGTCCTCCTTGTCGCCGAAGGTGCACACCATCATGAGCCCGGAGCCTTTCTCAGGGTCCGCGTCCTCGTCCGCGATAATCGGGACTTCATGCTTGAACAAGGGCACGGTCGCATGCTTGCCTTTCAACTTTGTGTAGCGCGTGTCGTCCGGGTGGTGGGCGAGCGCGACGCAGGCCGGCAGCAGTTCCGGGCGCGTCGTGGCGATGACGAGCTCGGTGCCGCCGCTCGTGAAACGGAGGTCGTTGAACTTGCTGCTCTTGTCGATGTTCTCGAACTCGGCCTGCGCGATCGCGGTCTGGCACTGCGGACACCACGCCACCGGCGTCTCCTTGCGCTGCAGCAGCCCTTTCTTGTACAGGTCGAGGAAGCTCTTCTGGCCGGTCTTCTGGCAGTGCGGGTCGATCGTGCTGTAGCTGTCCGTGAAGTCGCAGCTCATGCCGAGGCGGATCCAGTCCTTGATGAAGGAGGGCTTGGTCTCGTTGACGTAGCCGAGGCAGAGCTTGCGGAACTCGTCGCGCGTGTAGTCCTGGGCGCGCACCTTGCGCTCCTTCTCGACGAGGCGCTCGGTCGGCAGGCCGTTGTCGTCCGTGCCGAACGGGTAGAAGACGTTCTTGCCGCGCATCCGCTGGAAGCGGACGACGTAGTCCTGCTGCGCGTAGCTGAACGCGTGGCCGAGGTGCATCTTCCCCGAGACGGTCGGCGGCGGGGTGTCGACGCTGTAGACCTCCCTGTCCGCGTCCCGGTCGTCGAAGCGGAAGACGCCTTCCTGCTGCCAGTAGGCCTGCCATCGCGGCTCCGCCTCCCCGGCATCGTAGTGCTTGGGCAGGTCGCTGCTTGTCGCCTCTCCGCCCTGCTTGTCACGCTCCGGGTCCGTCACCATCCCTCTCCGAAGGTCGAGGGCGGTTTAAAAAAGTTTAGGGTGCCGGTAGCTTTAAAAGCGACTCCTCCCCTCTGGGACTGACCATGAGCGCTACGGACTCAGCGAGCGGCACGACCTACCGGACGCACACCTGCGGCGAGCTCCGCAAGGAGCATGCGGGCAAGGAAGCGACCTTGGCGGGCTGGGCCGACTCGATCAGGGTCCAGGGCAAGGTCGGCTTCGTCCTGCTCCGGGACCGGTACGGCGTGACGCAGTGCTTCATCCCTCCCGAGCTCGTCCAGAAATCCTCACTCGCTGAAATCCGTAAAGAATCGGTTCTCCAGATCAAGGGAAAAGTGAATGAACGGCCCGATAATCAGAAACGGAAGGAGATGAGCACGGGGGAGATCGAGTTGAAGGCCGAGGAGCTGACGGTGCTGAACGCGGCCGAGCCCCTCCCGCTCGAGCTGGACGCGAAGGTCGCGTCGGGCGACGAGACGCGGATGAAGTACCGCTTCCTCGATTTCAGGACGGGGCGGATGCAGCGGAACCTGGCAGTCAGGCACAAGACGGCGAAGGCGATGCGGGACTGGCTCGACAATGAACGCTTCCTCGAGATCGAGACGCCCTTCCTCGCGAAGAGCACGCCGGAGGGCGCGCGCGACTACCTCGTCCCGAGCCGGCTGAGCCCGGGGAAGTTCTACGCCCTGCCGCAGAGCCCGCAACTGTTCAAGCAGCTCTTCATGGTGGGCGGCTACGACCGCTACGCGCAGATCGTCAAGTGCTTCCGCGACGAGGACCTGCGCGGCGACCGCCAGCCCGAGTTCACGCAGGTCGACATCGAGATGAGCTTCGTCGACGAGGAGGACGTCCTCACGACGATCGAAGGGCTCATGGCGCATGTCTTCAAGGAAGTCATGGGCGTCGACCTCAAGATTCCGTTGCCTCGCTTGAGCTATAAGGACGCCGTCAAGAAGTACGGCACCGACAAGCCCGACCTGCGCACGGAGCTGCAGACCGACTGGGCCCTGTTCTGGGTGACAGACTTCCCCATGTTCGAGTACAATGAGAAGGACAAGCGCTGGTACGCGATGCACCACCCGTTCACGCAGCCGCGCGAGCTCGACCTCATGGCGCAGGGGAAGCTTGGCGAGGTGTACAGCAAGGGCTACGACCTGGTGCTGAACGGCTCGGAGATCGCGGGCGGCAGCATCAGGAACCACCGCCTCGACGTGCAGCAGCAGATCTTCAAGGCGCTCGGCATCGGGAAGGCGGAGCAGGAGGAGAAGTTCGGCTTCCTCCTGGAAGCGTTGAAGTACGGCGCGCCCCCGCACGGCGGCATCGCGTTCGGCTTCGACCGGCTCGTCGCGCTCTTCTGCGGCGAGGAGCACATCCGTGACGTGATCGCCTACCCGAAGAACAAGGACGCGCGCGATCTCATGCTTGACGCCCCGTCCACGGTGGACAAGAAGCAGCTGGACGAGCTCGAGCTCAAGAGATAGAACTTGTCATTTCTCCGCTTCTTTTCCCGATTCTCGCCGACAGGCTTAAAAAAGGGCCTGCACTTTGCTCATACATCCTGAATGATAGTAATAGGCATACGCAGGTGAAGCGATGATACCAGGAAGCCCCTCTCGCGTTCACGCGCAGGACGGACTCGTCGACGCAGTGAACAACTTCAGAAAGGCACAGAACGGGAATAGGGTACTGCGTGGGATACGAGTCGTCGAATCCGCTGCCAATTTTCATAAGGGGTATGATCTCAACACCTTCAGGGGAACAAACGGTGACCTGGGAGAAGCGCTGAAAGAAGCTGAAGTGCTTTTTGCCGAGGCGATCGGGGAACTGGCAAGGTACGCCGGGATTGAATTGCCGGCA
>CAZSAS010000086.1:0-4384 GCA_964604855.1 uncultured Methanosarcinales archaeon | reverse complement strand
CTTCTCCCTTGCTTTTCCCGTCTGTGGACGACCATGGCGGGTTTTCGGTCCCTTCGCTGATGTTGCGGATGAGCGCGTGCGGGTTGTCGGGAAGGTGATATGTCTGTCAGTATACATTTATGTATACTGATAGAAACATTTATATATCAGTAGCTATCTTAAATACCCATACGCGTCCAGACGGACGCATACTCGTTGCGACAAAGGGCCCTCCTTTCCTGAGGGCGAGACGGCAGGTGGTAGCATGGAAGTCGGACAGGCGAACATCAAGGTTCTCGGCGTCGGCGGCGCCGGCAGCAACATGACGAACTGGCTCTACGGCAAGGGCATCAAAGGCGCTGAGATCGTCGCGTGCAACACGGACAAGCAGCATCTCGACATGACCGGTGCCGACCAGAAGGTGCTCATCGGCACGAACGTGACGCGCGGCCTCGGCTGCGGCGGCTATCCCCAGAAAGGCGCGGAGAGCGCCAAGGAGAGCCTCAAGGAGCTCAAAGAGGCGCTCGGCCAGACCGACATGTGCTTCGTCTGCGCCGGCATGGGCGGCGGCACCGGAACCGGCGCCGCGCCAGTCGTGGCCCAGCTCGCGAAGGACGCAGGAGCGATCGTCATCGGCACCGTCACGATGCCGTTCAAGATCGAACGGGCACGCATCGACAAGGCGGAGGAAGGCCTCAAGGACCTCCGCCTGCAGTGCGACACCGTCATCGTCATCGACAACAACCGCCTCGTCCAGATCGCGGGCAACCTCCCTGTCGAGCAGGCCTTCGCCGTGGCGAACGAGCTCGTCGCCACGATGATCAAGGGTATCGTCGAGATCATCGCCGTGCCCAGCCTGGTCAACCTCGACTATGCGGACGTCAAGGCCGTCATGAGCGACGGCGGCGTCGCCGCCATCGGCGTGGGCAGCAGCGACACGAACAATCGCGTCGATGAGGCCGTCAAGGGCGCGCTCGCCAACCCGCTCCTCGAGATCAGCTACGAGGGCGCGACCGGTGCGATCATCCACATCACTGGCGGGCCGGACATGACGCTCGACGAGGTCTCCCAAGCGGGCGAGCTCGTCACGGAAGAGATGGACGCCGATGCGAACGTCATCTGGGGCGCGCGCGTCGATGAGCACATGCAGGGCAAGATGACCGTGATGACCATCATCACCGGCGTCAAGAGCCCCTGGCTGCTCGGCAAGCCGAAACAGGGTGAAGCCGTGCGGCAGCGCCAGGAGATGGGTCAGGAGCTCGGCATCGACGTCGTGGAGTAGATTCCCGGACCGCCAACTTGTTCACGGGACGACAGGTGAGACTATGGAACGGAGCATGCAGCAATTCGTCGACCGCGTCGCTGCTGAGAGCAGGGTCGTGCTCGACGAGCAGGCCAGGCGCCAGGAGCTCGACTCTGGACTCAAGCGGCTGCTCCCCTTCGTGCTCGAGAAAGGCTTGGAGAACGCCGACCTGAGCATGCTCCCATCCGAGCAGCGCAGGCGCATCGTCGACGCGGTGGCGGACGACCATCTCCGCAAGGGCCGGCTCAAAGAAGCCAGGGACGCCTACATCCTCGCCACGAACAGGGAAGGGCTCGTCAGGATCGGCGAGCAGTACGAGCTCCTCGGCCAGGTCACCGAAGCGCTCAAGACCTACAAATTGGCGGCCAATGAGGAACGCCTCATCGCGCTCGGCAAGCGCTGCCTCGAACGCAAGCGTCTCAAGGATGCCCTGGAAGCGTTCAAGCTCGTCGAGGACCGGGACAGCCTGGAAGCGGTTGGCGAGGAATGCCTCGACCGGGGCAAGCTCGACATGGCGCTCGACATCTTCGCCACGACGAAGAACGCGGAACGGCTCATCTTCATCGGCGACCAGAGCCTCAAGGCGCGCGACTACGCCCTCGCGGCCAGGGCCTACGCCGCGGCCGGAGAGAAGGAACGCCTCGAAGCCCTCGCCGGCGCCTGCGCACAGGCCGGTCAGTTCCAGCTCGCGAGACGCTGCTACGGCTTGGCAGGCAACCAGGTCATGGTTCGGTTCATGGAGCAGAATACGACAACGACGACATAAGGGGGTTACCACATGCTGCAACAGGAAGAACTCTACACCCAGAAGGTCGAGCTCCTGCTCGAGATGCACAGCAAGAAGATGCTCGGCGAGCTCGCCGGGCTGAAACAGCAATTGGCCGGGCTCCAGGACGAGCTCTCCGCGCTCAAGCGCGCGCAACGCCAAGCGCCGGCCGCCGCGCCCGTCTCCTACACGCCCGCGATCAGCGTCCCGACAGCCGAAGCCGCGCAAGCCTACGCCGCCGCGCAAGCCAACCCTGCTCAGGCGCCGCAGGCCGCGCCGCCGCAAAACGCAGCGCAGGCCGAGGGCTCGCCCTCGTCGCGACCCATCGACCGCAACGGCATCGCCCCCCAGGACGTCAGCATCGAGAAGATCTTCTACTTCGGGCAGAAGTAGCTCAAAACGATTTTCCGAAATAGTCTGCCCAAAGCACCCCGTGCTGGACTTCTAATGCTTCTTTCGTATCGAGCCAGCGCTCAGGATCGCTGAATGCAGAGAAATCGTGCACACCTTGCGCCGCGACGAATGCTCGCATGCGACGGATATCACTGACGATCTGATCGATGGTCTGCACCTTCAGATGGCGCAAGTACTGCTCGCCGAAGCCCTCTTGCGCGAACGCACGCCTGGCCATCTCATGCTTCCATTCGACGATGCGTTCCGCATCTGCGGGGTCTTCGAGATTGTAGAGCGCGACCGGCACGATTGTGGCTCCCGCATCATACATGGTCCAGGTGCGGTGATCACCGTCTTCGGAACTCCGGGCGCCGCCTACGTCGACGAAGATGGGGAACGGCACCTGCTCGTTTCCCCTGTAGATCTGCTGGTTCATGCGATTATAGCGCAGTGCGGCTGCACGGTCACGGGCCAGGGCGATGCTGTGTGGCTGGAGGCCTGAGACTGGGACTGCAGTCAGGTGCCTTTCGTAATCTCGAGGTAGGGGGAAGTGCATGCTGGAGCTGAGCAAGCATCATTTATAAACATTTCTATTATTAACCATTCAGAAGTAGTAAAAAGAATTGAAAAAGGGTTTCGAAGCCGGAGAAGAAACCGACTCAGAGCGTCCGCGGCCCTTGCGGCGGGATTCCGGGCTGAGGTCCTGCACTGGGCGGGATGCTCGGGCGCTGGCTCGGTGCCGGGCCGGCAGGCGGAGCTGCGGGGCTTGCCGCCGGGACCTCGCCTTCCTCCTCATCGCCGTCCTCATTCTCGTCTTCGCCTTCCTCCTCCAACTGGATGGACTCGACCTCGGCGTCGATCTCCGCCTGGGTCAGCACGCCCTTGCGCTGCAGCACCTCGATGATCGCGCTGATCAGGAGCTGGTTGCTCTCCGCCAGGTCCTCGACGCTCATCTCCTCCTCGTCCGCTTCCGTGTCATTCAGAACGTGCTCTTCCGTGTCCATATCGTCCACCTCGCCGATTGATACTGTACTCTGAAAGGATTTTTTGGGGAAATGAAAAGGGTTAGCTAAGAGGGTAAGGGAAACGGTTTACTCGCTCTTCAGGCCCTTGCGGCTCCTGATATGGCCGATGATCTTCGGCTGCAGCTCGTGCGGCAGGAGCTCGAAGTTCTGGTCCACGACGAAGCTCGAGCCGCGGCCGCCGGTCGCGCTGCGCAGATCAGAGCTCATCCCGAACATCTCCCCGACGGGGAGCTTGCCGATCACGGTCACAGTCTCGCCTTCCTGCTGCATGTCCAGCAATTGGCCACGCTTGTTGCTGATGAGCTTGCTGATCTCGCCCATGTACTCGGCGGGCGCCTCGAAGCGGAGCGTCTGGATTGGCTCGAACAGGACCGGGCCGGCGGCATTCATCGCAGCGCGGATGCCTTCGCGCACGGCGGGGTACATCTGGGCCGGGCCGCGGTGGATCGCGTCCTCGTGCAGCTTCGCAGCCACCAGCCTGATGATGACGCCCGTGCAGGGTTCGTTCGCCGCCGGGCCCGCGTTCATCACGTTCTCGAACATGTCGTTCACGAGCTCGATGATCTCGTTGATCTGGACGATGCCACGCGTGTCGTCGAGGAACACGTTGCCGTTATGGACGTTCTTCACGTTCCTGGCTTCCTTCGTTTCCATCCCGGTCTCGCGCAACGCCTCCCAGAGCGCCTCGTCCTTCTTCTTCACGCGGCCCTGATGGATCTTCTTGTCCTTCAGCGCCTGCCGCAAGGCGTCGCTCATCGGCTCTGCCGTGAAGTAGAGGCGATTGTGCTTGTTCGGCGACTTCCCCTCCTGGGGCTCGCCCGACTTGCGCGTGATGGTCTCGCGGTACACGACGACGGGGGGCGTGGTCGTGATCTCGACATGCTTCTCCTTCACGATGCGGTTCTCGATGATCTCGAG
>CAZSAS010000085.1:0-4413 GCA_964604855.1 uncultured Methanosarcinales archaeon | reverse complement strand
CTCGCTGTCGGGGATGTCGAGGTCGATATCGAGCACGCCGGGTTTCGTGTCGAGCCTGACGAGAGGCAGGTGACGGTCCATGCCCCCGTCCTTCCGGTAGGCCGCCGCGGTCTTGAGGTGGTGGCGCTCGATGAGGGTGTTGCTGAGCGCGAGCGCGATCCCCCCGACGTCCTCTTCCGTAAGCGCGCCCTTGATGTAGAGCACGGTGCTGCTGAAGACCGCGTCCCTCGGCAGGCTCGTCTTGAGCAGGTCCCCGATGAGCTCTGTCGTGGTGTTCGCCACGTTGTCCGTCACGCCGGGGAGGAAACCGAGCTCGAGGGCCCAGTCGAACGCGCCCCCGAACGGCTCGCTGATCCTCGCCGTCTCGACGACCGGATTGTGCAGCGCGGCGGCTATCCGCTCCAGTTCCCGCGGGGAGAACGCGTGGTTGAGGGTGTAGGCCTTGCTGACCCGCACCCCTGCCGCGTGGCCCATGGCCGCGAGCTTGCGCTCGAGCGCCTTGGCCTGGCTGCTCTGCTCGAGGCTGTCCACCTCGATGCGGCCGGGCTCACCCATCGGCCTCGCCCCCGGAACAGGATTCCTTTAAGAACTCCGCCGCATGGAAGGGTGTGCCGAGAACTAAGCCTTCCTCGACGATAGGTGTCGTATCCGCCACCCCCATAGGAGGGTGAACAACGGGCGATATATAAAGATTCTCGTCTGAACATTCCCGGACCAAGCACGGGCACGAGGCTTCAACCAAGCTTTTTTGAATGCCTAGCCCTCCCCCCAGGCCGGAGGCGATACTGATGGATTCCCGCATTCCCGCGTTCAGGCTCCCGACCGGCAAGGCCATGCCCGCCCTCGGCCTGGGCACCTGGCAGCTCACCGGAGATGTCTGCACCGCGGCCGCCACGAAAGCCCTCGGGCTGGGCTACACGCACATCGACACCGCGGATTTCTACGGGAACCACGCCGAGATCGCCCAGGCGCTCGCGAACGCCAGCAGGAAACGCGGGGAGCTCTTCCTCACGAGCAAGGTGAAGCCCTTCGACCTGCGCCACGACGACCTCAAGGCCTCGGCCGCGCGTCTCCTGGAAGAGCTCAAGACGGAATATCTCGACCTCCTCCTCATCCACTGGCCGAACAAGGAGATACCGATGGCTGAGACCTTCACTGCGCTGGCAGAGCTCGTCGCGGAAGGCAAGGCGAGGCACATCGGCGTCTCGAACTTCACCGTGCGCCATCTCACGGAGGCGCTGCAGGTGTCGAAGGTGCCGATCGCGGTCAATCAGGTCGAGTTTCACCCCGGGCTCTACCAGAAGGAGCTCCTCGCGTTCTGCAAGGAGCATGACATCCTCGTCACGGCGTACAGCCCGCTCGGCCGCGGCGGCCTCACGGACGACGCAGCGCTCGCGGCCATCGGCGAGGCGCATGGCAAGTCCGCCGGTCAGGTCGCGCTCCGGTGGTTGCACCAGCACGGCATCGTCGCCATCCCGAAGGCAAGCTCGGAGGCGCATCTGAAGGAGAACATGGACATCTTCGATTTCTCGTTGACGGACGAAGAGATGGCACGCATCGACGCGCTGCCGGGGAAGCGCCTCGTCAACCCGCCCTTCGCCGAGTTCGAAGACTGAAAAAGGTTTTAGAAGATGTTCTTCAGCCAGTCGACGATCTTCTGCAGGAGGCTGTTGCTCTGCTGGACCTGCTTCTCCAGGCTGGTGCAGACGGCGTTGTAGCACTGGTTGCTGACGCACTCGTAGCTGTTCTGGCACGCGCTGCCATCCGGCTGCTGCTGCGCCATCCCGTCGAGGCTGCAGTAGCGCGCCTCGCCGTTCGTCACGCGGGTGCCGTAGGGGAGGCACTTGCCGTCCACGGCGCAGCCGTTGTTGCACTCGGTCGTCGGCGGGCCGACATAGCCGGGCGGCTGGTCGCCGGTCGTCACTCCCGGGCACGGCGCGAACGCGCAGTCAGGTCCGGTTCTGCCGACGTAGCTGCCATCGGGGCATTGCTTCGCGTCCGCGGTGCAGGCCGTTCCGGGGGGGCTCGGCGGCGTGCTTCCTCCAGCGCCATCCGACGACGTCGTCTCGCCAGGGCTCGGAGGAGCGGATTGGCCTGTGGTCCCGGTCATCTCGTAATTGTAGTGGGCCATGATCGGGCCGGTGTTGCCGTAGATGCCGACGCTGACAAGGGTCACTTTCAGGCCTCCCGAGCTGAAGGCGCCCCCCTGGCCCATAGTCGGCGAGACGACGCCGTTGATCGAGAACTTCGCCTCGCCGTTCCCGCTGCCCCAGACGAGGCCGACCTCGTAGTCGACGCCCTGGAGCTGAAGGTTCTCGGTCTGGCCGACGAAGAGCGAGCCGCCGCTGCTCGTCTGCGGTGGCAGCGTCTGCGGAGGTTCGGGTGCCGGCGTCCAGTCGGGGAAGAACGTCGCGGCCATGTTCTTGACGAGGAGGTACTCCCGCTTCGGGCTGTTCGTGACGGCGACCGTGTAGCCTTGGTTCGCCAATGCGTCGTTCGCCCAGTTCTCGTACTGGTCCTCGCTGTTCGCGTCCATGAGGAGGGCGTGCCCCTGCGCCATGACGATGAACAGCTTGCTCGCGAGCTCGTCATCGCTCACGAACCGGTACGCGTTCTCGTCGGTCAGGGCGAGGCCGACGGGGATCGGCATGCTGCCACCCATCGTCTTCTCCTGGAGCGTCGCGGCCACGTCGGCTGCCTCTGCCGTGATCTCGGGAGAGGCGTCCGCCGCGACGACGATGAGGAAGGGCGAGTCCTGACCCGTCCCCTGCGGAGGCTGCACCGTAGGAGGTTCCGTCTCCGGGTCCGGCGGCTGGCTCGTTGTCCCCTCGGTGCTCAGGGTGAACGTGGTCTCGCCCTGCACCTGGCTGGCCTTGATCCCTGTGATCGTCAGGGTGAGGCCGTCCTGCAGCGTCTGGCTCTGCCCTGTCTGCAGGGCGTCGCTCGTCTCGCCGTCGACAAAGAGCTTCGTCGTCGGTTGGTATGACAGTTGTCCCATCCCTGTCGGTACGGGGTCGGACACGAAGACGTTCGTCACTTCGACGTCCATGCCGTCCACCGTGTATCCTTTCACCTCGCCCTCCTTCAGCGTATCCACGATGCTCGTGCCGCTCGTCGCCGCGACGCTTATCGCGCTCGCGACCGTGAGCACGAGCAGCAGCAATATGGTCCATCTTGCCTTCATCGTTTCACCTTTGCCTGCTTTTCCTCGTCCCTTCCGGAACACTGTCCCGCTACCCCTTGTCGGAAGACGACCAGCTACTTAAGTCTTGGGCGGTCGAAACGCGACCAGAAGGCCTGTGGCCGCTCTCCTGGCGGTCACTTCCGGACGAGCTCGACCGTGAGCCGGCCGTGCTCCTCCTTCTTGAGCAGGATGCCGCGGGTCTCCAGCCCGGCCAGCACACGCATGAGCGACGTCCGGGGCAGCTGCGTGTTGAAGCGCAGCTCGCGCACGGTCATCCTGCCGTTCCGGAGCAGCAGCTCGTCGACGATGAGCCGCTCCTTCTCCTTGAGCACGCCCTGCGCGCGCTCCGCGACGAAGACGGACGATTTCGGCGCTCCCTGCTTCTTCCGACGAAGCAGGACGGCCAGGGCGAGGACGACGAGGACGAGGAGGATGAACGGCCACGCCGGCAGCGACCGGCCGGCGAGGCGCTGGTCGGCGCTGACGCGCACCTCTGTGCGTGCGATCGCGCCCTGGACGACGCGCACGGAGCCGTTCCCGACCCTGCCTTCGGCAGCCACCCGCAGCGTGCAGTCGCCCGCCGGGAGAACGGCGCGGAACTGGCCCGTGGCGTCCGTCGTGACGGACGAAGCGTACGTCGGGCACGAGGCCGTGACTGGGACGTGCACGATCAGGTTGTCGCGCGCGTCCTGCACCTCGCCGATGACGAGGCCGGCCGGTATGACCGGGACGCGCTCCGGCATCGCGCCGGCGGCGAGCCGGGCGAAGTGGTCGTACGTGACGCTCGAGTCGGCTCGGACGAGCAGGAGCGAGTCCGATGGGAGTGGAGGGAGAGTCAGGGATTGGTTAGGCAACACGATGTAGTCATGCATCGTCCCGTTCGCCTGCAGGGTGACGAAGGCGGTGTCGATGACGCTGCCTGTCTGCGCGTCGATGAGGACGGGGCTCGCCAAGACAAGCGAGGGGAGGATGAGGAGAAGGAGGCAGAGGGCGGCTTTCCCGTTCATGCGGGAAATACCGAGAAGAGGGTATAAAAAAGTATTGCTAGTCGTTGTCCACTCTCGGCATCGTCACTCCGTTCCGGGCCTCGCGTTGCCTAATCGTTGTCGACGCGAGGTGCGGTCACTCCGTTCCCGCATCCATCGTCGCCAATCAATCATTGTCGACTCTCGGCGCGAGGATGAACATGAGCTGCATCTTGTCCTTGACCGTGTAGTCGAGCTGGAGCG
>CAZSAS010000084.1:0-4466 GCA_964604855.1 uncultured Methanosarcinales archaeon | reverse complement strand
AGGGCATCCTCGTGAGCGACCTCTATGACCAGGAGCATCTCCTCAAGAAACTGGAGCTGCTCAAGCTCGAGCTCTACCCCGAAGCGGTGAGCACGCCCCGTGAGGTGCAGCAGCGCCTGCTGCAGCACTTCGCCCCGGTCAAGCGGATAGTGACGGACACGAAACGCTTCATCTACGACGCGTGGAAGAGCGGGAAGCGCATCCTGCTCGAAGGCGCGCAAGGGCTCCTGCTGAGCGTCGAATACGGCACCCGGCCGTACGTGACGAGCAGCGACCCGAGCGTGGCGGGCATGGCGGCGGGCGTCGGACTGCCCTATGACGCGGTCGACATCGCTCTCGGACTCGTCAAGTTTCCCTTCATGACGCGCGTCGGCGCAGGACCCTTTCCGAGCGAGCTCGGCGGCGAGCAGAGCGAGCTTCACTGCAGCGAAGGCAACATGGAAGCGGAGGAGCGCGAACGGTATCCTGACCCGCTCGGCCTGGTCAACGGGCCAGACCCTTTGCTCAAAGGCATCGGCATCCGGCGCCTCGCCGGCGAGTACGGCAGCACGACCGGCCGGCCACGCCGCGTCGGCTGGACCGACCTCGTCGCGCTCAAGCACGCCATCAGCCTGAACGGGCCCGATCTGGTGCTGACCAAACCGGACACGGTGCGCGGCGTCGAGAAGGTCGGGCTGTGCGTCGCGTACGAATGGGACGGCCCCGACACGGACAGCCCGTACGGCAAGCTGACGAAAGGCCTGCGCATCGAGTATTTCATGCAGGAAAGCCACCTCCTCCGGTACTGCCGGCCTGTCATCGAATGGTTCGACGGCTGGACGGACGACCTCTCGGCCATCACGAGCTATCGCGAGCTGCCCGAGAGCTTCAAGCGCCTCGTCCTCAGGCTCGAGCAGGGCTCTCGCGGCAAGGTCCGCATGGTCGGCACCGGCCCGGAACGCGAACAGCTCATCTACAAGGACTAGGGAATACATTTTTTAAACGCCCACGCTTCTGACGCTCCACATGGCCACCATCGTCGTCTTCGCGGCGCACAACGACGACCACGCCCTCGCCATGGGCGCCACGATCGCCAAGCACTATAAGGCAAAGGACGAGGTCTACACCTTCATCGGCAGCTTCGGCGAGATGAGCCATCCCCACTACAAGCCGGAAGTCATCAGGAAGGCGCGCGTCAAGGAAGCGCAGCGCGCAGACCGCGCCTTCGGTGGAAAGGCGCGGGTGCAGTTCCTCGGCCTGCGCGAGCTCAAGTTCTTTGAGGATTGGGAACGGAAAGGGCTGGCGAAGCAGATGGCGAAACGTCTCAAGCGGCTCAAGCCGGAGAAGATGTACTTGCCCGGCGAGAACGAGATGCATCCCGACCACGCAGCCATCACGAAGCTCGTCCTCGCGGTATACGACGAGGCAGGGCTCACTGGTGATGCCTACGCCTACTATGTGTACCCCAACCTGCGACGGCCCCGGAAGGCGAAGCTCGTCGTGGACGTGAGCGACACCTACCGGAAGAAGCTCGAAGGCCTGAAGGCCTACAAGAGCCAGATCCACATCTTCACGCATGCCATCACGAATAACATGCTCTACATCTACGAACTCATCAGGGACTGGCTGCACGGCTTCCTCAACGGGACGAGGTTCATGGAGACCTTCTACAAGCTCAGGTGACACGATGGCAGACACAGGACAGCAGGAGAAGCCGCGGCTCGTCATCGCCACAGACAACTTCCTGCCGCGCTGGGATGGCATCGCGCGTTTCCTCGCGGAGCTCATCCCGCGGCTGCTCGACGAATATGACGTCACGGTCATCAGTCCCGACTATGGCGTCACGGACCTGGACCTGCGTATACGGCGCACCCTCATCCCGACGGTCGGGCACGAATACGGCGACTATACGCCCGCGCAATGGCGTCCGAAAGCGGTGAAGAAAGCGATTGAGGACGCCGACCTCGTCTTCTGCCAGACCATCGGCCCCGTCGGCTACCTCTCCCATCGCTGGGCGCGCAAGCTCGGCAAGCCGCTCGTCGCCTTCATCCACAGCATCGAATGGGAACTCGTCCCGAAAGCGCTCAGCCAGCCCTTCCTCAAGGGGCTCGCCCGTCCCTTCACCAAGATGCTCACGAGATTCCTCTACCGGAAGGCGAACATGCTCATCGTGCCGAGCAAGAACACGGCCGAGCTCCTCACCTGGCAACGCATCGGCACCAAGAAGGTAGTGGTCAACCTCGGCGTGGACACCAAGCGCTTCGTCAAAGGGGACAAGGAGGCGGCGAAACGGAGACTCAAGCTGCCGAAGAGCAGCACGGTCATCGGCTTCCACGGACGCGTCGGCCACGAGAAGAACCTCCTCACCCTGAGCCGCGCCTTCATGCGTCTCGACGACACGGGGAAACGCCTCCTCATCGTCGGGGACGGGGTCGAGGACCTGAAACGACGGCTCAAGAAGGTGCGCGGCGCGATGGTGCCGGGGAGTACGGACGACATCGTCCCCTACCTCCAGGCGATGGACGTGTATGTCATGCCCAGCTTCACCGAGACGACCAGCCTGGCCGTGCTCGAGGCGATGAGCTGCGAGCTCCCCGTCATCTCGAGCCCGGTCGGCTTCATCCAGCAGTACATCTCTCACGGCGAGAACGGCTTCTTCTACGAGACCAAGAACGCCTTCGACCTCAGCCGGAAAATCCAGCTCCTCGCTGAGGATCCCGTGCTCAGGGGCAGGATCGGCGCGGCCGCGCGCAAGACGGTCATCGAACGCTTCAACTGGGACCGGACGGCTGAAGGCATCGCGGCCGCGTTGCGGACGCTCCTCACACGAAGAAGAACGCGATGAAGAAGATGTAGAGGAGGAAGAGCCCGACGCCCCCCCATCGCGTCACCTTCCTGTTCAGGGTCACGAGATACAGCAGCGCCGTCGCGGCGAACAGGACGGGGATGCCGAACGAGAGCAGGGCCGGGGGGATGACGAGCGTGCCGAAGAGCCCTGCGACGCCCGTCACGCCGAGGAGGTTGAACACGTTGCTCCCGAAGATGTTCCCGAGCGCCAATGCCTGTTCGTGCCGCAAGGCGGCCGTGACGGTCACGGCGAGCTCCGGCAGCGAGGTGCCCAGCGCGACGGCGGTGACCGCGATGACCCCGCTCGATACGCCGGTGAGCGACGCGATGATGATGATGCTCTTGACCGTGTACTCGGATCCGAGGTAGATGAGCGCGCCGCCCGCGATGAACGGGAGGATGATGTGACGGAACCATCGGCCGTCCTTCTTCGTGCGTCGCAGGCTGTCCCGCTCGCGGTTACGGCTGAGATAGGCGAGATAGACCGGGTAGCACGCGATGAGGAAGACCGCCTCGAGCGCGACGATTGCGCCGTCGAGCGCGAAGAGGATGAAGAGGAAGGTCGCGCCGAAGAGGAAGGCGAAGTCCGTGTCGCGGTGTTCCCACGTCGTCGAGAGACTGCCTGCGAGGATCGCGCCCGCGCCGAGCACGAGCAGGATGTTCGCGATGTTGCTGCCGACGACGTTGCCGGCGACGATGCTCGAGTCGCCGGCGAGGACGGCGGCGACGCTGCTCGCGAGCTCGGGCAGGCTGGTGCCGATGGAGACGACCGTGAGGCCGATGAGGAAGGGAGAGATGCCGAGACGCCGGCTGAGCCTCTCAGCGGCGTCGGTGAACCAGGCGGAGCCCTTGATGAGGGCCGCGATTGCGGCGACGAAGACCAGCGCGGGAACGAGGGTGGTCACGTCCTCTCAGCCTCCCCTTCCGGGACGTTCCGACCGCGCTTCACCTGGGTGAGCAGAGAGCGATGGTCGGTGAGGTAGGGGCCGGCCTGGATGATCCTGGTCTCCACGCCGCGCACGAATAACCAGTCCAGCTTGAGCGCTCCCGCGGCCCGAGGCCGTTTCCTGCTCAGGATGACCGTGTCGTTCGCTTCGGCCGCCTCGGTGCGGTACGGGTTGGCTTCCTCAAGCAGGCTCTTCGCTTCAGGAGAACACTCCTGCAGGGAGAGGATATCAGCGTCCTGTTCCTTCACGGTCGCGAGGATGGCCGGTTCCCGTATCCTTGTCGAACGGAGCTTGTTCCCGGTGTTCCAACAGAAGACGCTGACCACCATCGTCTAGATCTTCATGCTCGTGACCTTCGACACGCCATGCTCGTTCATGCTGACCCCGAAGAGGTTGTCCGCCTCGGCGATGACGGCGTCGTTGTGGCTGATGATGATGTACTGCGCGCGTTCGCAGTACTTCCTGACGAGATGCGCCAGCTTCTCGCTGTTATGCTTGTCCAGCGCGGCGTCGACCTCGTCCATGATGTAGAAGCTCGCCGGCTCGTGCTCCTGCACCGCGAACAGGAAGGCGAGCACGGTCATGGTCTTCTCGCCGCCGCTCAAGGAGCGGATGTCGAGGAACTTCGTGCCGGTCAGCTTCACCTTGATCGTCATGCCGCCCTGGAAGGGGTCCTTCTCGTCCTCGAGCGAG
>CAZSAS010000083.1:2120-4512 GCA_964604855.1 uncultured Methanosarcinales archaeon | reverse complement strand
TTTTTCCGGAATATGGTCCGCAAAGAGGTTGAGCGGAAGGAAAATGGAGAGCGGGAGGAAGAGCGGTCCTCTTCTCTCATTGCGCTCCTGCGCGCATCGCGCGTTCGGCCCGCGCCGCTTCACCCTCTGCTTGGAGCATCTTCTCGATCGCGATCGGTACGAGCTTCTTCGCTATCCCTATCGGTATCGTGACCTCTCCTGCATGCTTTCCGAGCGCGTGATACTTGAGTTCCAGTTCGCGCGCCATCGTCGCCGCGTCTACTGGCTCTCCGTTGGCGAGGTACCAGTGATCCAGATTGGAATTATAGGCGACCGGTGCGTGGACTGGCACTCTTTGATTGTCTTCTGCGCGCTTCGCTGCAGCCTCTTCTGGGCCCATCAAGGCATCGTAATCGTATTCTCCCTTTGGCATGGTCTGTTTCCTCCATTGTCGAGAAGCACGAAACAATATATTAACTTAATGTTACTATTATAACAAAAAAGTTTATAAATACTCTCGTGCTGTCCGCCCAGCATGCCGAGCATCGCGCAGATCGTCGAGGAACTCGTGCTCGAGCAGCCCTTCCTCGCGGACGCGCTCCAGCGCGGCCTCATCAGCTACGGCGCCCTCGCCGACGAGCTCCTCCCGCGGGCACAGCGCGAGACGAAGCGCGAGGTGAAGCACGCCGCGGTGATGATGGCGCTCCGCCGCTTCGCGGACAGGCTGGAGACGCAAGAGCCCGCCACGCCGAGCTTCACCGGCGCGAACGTCACGATCCGGAGCAACCTCTTCGAGATCACGGTCGCGAACACCAAGCGGGCCTTCGAGGCGGTGCACGCCTTCCGCGAACGCATCCGGCACGACCAAGGCGAGCTGCTCACCGTCACGCAAGGCCTGTACGAGCTCACCATCATCAGCAACAAGCAGCACTTGCCCGCGCTCAAGGAGGCCTTGCAGGACGAGACCGTCAAGAACGTGACCGAGGACCTCAGCCTCCTCACCGTCCGCATCCCCGACGACGCGCTCGAGACGCCGGGCTACTTCTACACCCTCACTAAGGCCTTCGCCTGGGAGAGCATCAACATCATCGAGATCGTCAGCACGCTGACGGAGATGACCTTTGCGCTCAACGACCGCGACATCCCGCGCGCATACAAGCTCGTCAAGGGTGTTCTCGTCCCAGCAGGGAAGCGATAGGAAGGCGGACGAAGGCGACGATGCCCCTGTCTTTCCGTTCGAAACTCTGGTAGAGGCCGGCATAGAGCTCGCCGCCGTCGATTTTCCAGAGGCGATAGTTGAGGGCTGCCTGGTCGGGGAAGCAGGAGAAGTCGAACTTCCCGAAACGCGAGCGATACTCGCCCTCGATGCCGATCGGGTTGTTGATGCTGAAGTTGAGCGAGAGCTTCACATGGAGGCTGTCGCCGTTGTGCAGCATGCTCGGATGGTCCTCACTGTCGAAGACGAGCTTCCGCCGCTTCAGCCAAGCGTCGATCGCCTCTTCCACGCCGGCAAGCCAGTGCTCCACGGGACCGCCATACTCCCCGATCAGCTCACTGCCCACCCTTCCGGCCAGTTTCTCGACGGCCCGCTCCGTCAGCTCGTTGTGGAGCAGCGCTCGCTCCATGCCGCCGGGACCGTAGGTCGTGGTCATGTAGAGGATGCGCTGGTCGATGCGTCGGTCGAACCGCGGCCGGTAGAGCTTCTCGAGACGACGCTCCCAGAAACGGTGACGCTTGATGTGGAACGCGATCGTCCGTTCCCGCGCAGGCAGTGCATCAACGAGCCAGTAGGAGAGCGCAGGGAGGGAGGAGTTCGGCAAGAGCGCGGCGGGCGGAGCGGGCGCCGCGGCATTTCGCGAGAGCTCTGGAGAAATCGTCTGTGCCTGTGCTGCCGGAAGGAAGGGAAGCAGGGCCAGGGCGGAGGAGAAGAGGTACCGGCGAAGCCGCATGGCACGCTCAGATGGCCTTCCCTCTATAAAGGTATGCTAGACGAAAATACGGAGATTTAAAAACCGCCGCTTCTTCCCCGCAGCCGGGGTGGTGCGGATGCGTTACGCGGTCATCATCGGCATACTTCTGGTTTCTCTGTCATTGCTCGTCTCCTGCACCTGCAGCGGACCAGGCGCGCCGGGCAGCGACGCGGCGCTCCCGGGCGGGAAGGGAGCGGCCATCCCGACGCCCGTCGTGCTCGAACCCTCGAGCCAGGACCTCATCCTCGAGGCCTACGGGAAAGGAGAGATTACCGAGGAGGAGTTCTACCTGTACAGCATGGAGGCGGCTGTGCTGCTCGATGAGCTTCCTGAACGGTATCGGGGCGGCGACCCGTTCCATATCGGCGTGCGCGACTTCTCGCCCTTGCTCAATGCCGTAGCGAACAACTTCAACACCTTCTCCCCGGCGACGCAGGAGAAGC
>CAZSAS010000083.1:0-2110 GCA_964604855.1 uncultured Methanosarcinales archaeon | reverse complement strand
CGTTCATCCTCTCCCCGACGAAGCCGGAGAGCTACTGGTACACGCCGGGAGCGGTCGCCTACTCCGCGAACCTCGCCGCGCCCCACCCCGTCGTCGACTGGCTCACGATCGTGCCCGCAGTCGGCGCGGCGACGAACAAGCACGAGTCGGGTAATGACTTCTACGTCCAGGTGCAGAGCACGAGCGACTCGGCAAAAGCGCAGACAGTGATGAACGCGCTCAAGAAGGCACTCGCCAAGTACAAGGCAGCGGGTTTTCCGGACACAAAAGATTGGGTCTTCGTCGAGCTGAAGGATGATCCGGTCGATGATAAGGGGAAACCCATCGACGGCCTCTCCTGGATGGACTCGCTGGAAGGCGAGACGACGAAACGCTGCAACATCATCATCAAGAAGAACCAGGACGACAAGGGCCTCGCCGCGACAGCGGCCCACGAGCTCTTCCACTGCGTCCAGTACCACATCCCGCTGCGCGACTATCCCAACGACGCCTGGCTCTACGAGTCCACGGCAGTCTGGAGCGAGGAGTTCGTCTTCCCCACGTACAACACCGAGCACCAGTACGACCCGCTCATCTTCGCCACGTTCAACAAGGAGTTCTTCGACATCAGCAACGACCGCAACTATGGCGGCTACCTCTGGTGGTTCTTCCTCTACCAGGAGGCGGGCAAGCACCCCAGCCCGATCCTGAAGGCGCTCACCGACGCGAAGAAGCCGAGCACTGAGAAGAAGGCGCTGCAGGCGCGCCCCAACTTCGCGAAAGAGCATAAGGAATACGCGCTGTGGAACTACAACAAGGAGCCGTACAAGTATTACCAGGACGCGGACGGCAAGCCGAGCGCGATGCCCCTACCGCCCTCCTATGAGAACTGGCTGGTGGACAACCAGTTCTCCGTGGAGATGGAGAACGACATGGAACCTGGCGCAATCCTGTACAAGCAATACCAGATCGACGAGAACGTGGACAAGCTCAGGTTCAACTTCGAAGCGATGAACGGCCGCGTCTTCGACGACATGGGCATACAGCTCGTCTACAAGATCGGCGGCGACTGGCATTACATGGACGCCACGTACGAGGACGAGGTGGTGTTCTGCAGGAAGCGGTCGAGCGAGCACGTCACCGAGGCGATGCTCATCCTCGACAACGGCAACCTCGACGATACCTATCTCGGCGTTCTCACGGTGGAGGCGGACAAGACCTGCCCGCCTGCCTGGGGCGGCTTCATCACACTCACCTGGACGGACAGCGGCACGAAGAGCGACCTGCCGACGCTCAGCGGCGACCCGGTGACGGGCATGTGGGATGAGAAAGGATCGATCACCATCAGGGACGAGCTCCTCTACGACAAGGAGGAGGACGAGTTCCTCATCAAGAAGACGAGCTACAGCTACGCGCACAGCGAACGCCAGAGCATCAGCTACAGCAGGCCATGCGGCCTCCTCTACGAGAGCGACGTCTCCACCATGTCCGGCGGCGGCACGAAGGAATGGGAGATCGACAAGGACAATCTCTGGAAAACCGATGCGCCGACGCGCTTCGACGCCTCGGATGACGGCGCGGGCATCTACGAGGTCAGCCTCGACCCCGCTGTCGGCACCTTCGTCAGCCACAGCGAGAGCACCGAAGAGCGGAACACCTGCCCTCTGTGGGGCGTCAGCACGCCCGGGCCGCCGGAGCACAGCTCGGACGTCTGGGATAGCACGTACAACTCTGAGGACGGCTACATCCCTGTGGCGGACCCGAACACCTATGACGTGCGCGCCGTGCTGAGCCCTGACCGGAAGCGCCTCACCGGAGCGGGCGACGCGAACTTCAACTACGACGGCCGGGAAGTGCCGGTGCACGTCACCATCGACTACAGCTACGGGTGAGCAGGCCGTCGGTCGAACGTGACATTTATAAATCCTGCTTCCTGAGAGCGCCTCATGGATCCTAACTGCACCTTCTGCAAGGTCGCGGCACGCGAAGTGCCCTCGTACAAGCTCTACGAGGACGACAAGGTCATCGTCGTCCTGGACGTGAAGCCGCTCAGCGAAGGGCATGCCATCGTCATCTCGAAAGAGCACTATCCCGGCGTGCAGGAGCTGCCGGAAGAGCTCGCGATGCACGC
>CAZSAS010000082.1:0-4739 GCA_964604855.1 uncultured Methanosarcinales archaeon | reverse complement strand
TTGAGGACTTCGATGCTCGTCTCGGCGAAGGCCGGGTCGGTGGTGTTGATCATGAGGGTGTAGAGCTCGCCGGGGACGAGGTCGCGGAGCTTGACCCAGGTCCCTTCGCAGATCTGCGTCGTGAAGTCCCAGTCCACGCATTTCCAGAGCTCGCCTCCTGTCGCGCGTTTCGTGATGGCGCCTTCCTCGAACGTCGCCGCAGTTGGGTCGATGGCGAAGCCGTCGAGCGTCGTCCTTCCGGGAACGCGGGGAGAGACTTGTTCGAGCCCGATGCTCGTGTCCTGGCCGAGGACGTAGCGGCGAAGGGTGAGCCGTTCGAGGTTCTTGAGCGGTTTCTCTATCTCCAAGTCATAGGTGCCCGGCCTGGGCTCCTCGTCCTCGTCGCTGTCATACACCTGGCGGCCGTTCGCGAAAGCCTTGATGCGTGCCTGCGTCGCTACGCCACGACGGTCCGCGAGCGTGAGGAACCTCACTGGTGGGCGTTCCTCGACGAGGAAGCTCTGCTCCGAGACCGCGCCTGTCGTCGTGTCGACGAGCTCGATCACGTACTGTCCGGTCTTGAGCGGCTTGAAGCTCGGCGAGGTTTCAAGCTCGCCGACGAAGCTGTACTCGTCCTCCGCGTGCTGGATGCGGAGGCGATAGCCATGGCCTTGCTCGAGCGCGAGACGGAAGCTGACGTCTTGGCCGAGCCAGTAGCGTTTCCTGTCGAGGATGATGGGGAACGGCTGTCCCTCCCGCATCTCCGGTTCGGGCGTTTGCGGTTCCAGGACCTCGAAGCCTTGCTCGAAGAGGACCTGGTTCGTCCTGGCGTTGCTGGCGATGAGCTGGTAGCTTCCCAACTGTTGCGGCGTGAACTCGACCTGGGCGGCGCTGCCGCGGTACTTGTGCAGCCCGTCGGGACCGGTAATGCGCACCACCGTCTGGCCGATGTGGGGTGCGGCGATGCTGACGAGGACGGGCTGGCCGAGCTCGTACACCTCGTGGTCGAGCGCGAAGAAGGCGTCCGCGCCGATGGCGATGCCGGGTGGCAGGAGGGTGAGAACGAGCATTGCCAGGAGCGTGCAGACTGAGAGGAAGAGCTTTTTCGGCGTCGTCGCTTTGGCTGTCACTGCCGCCACCAAAAATACATACTATGTAAGTAAAGCTGCTTATAAAGGTTCTTATAAGTTATCGTACGCGCGGACGCGCGCGTAGACAAACCCTGGCAGAAAAACGACAGAGGAAGAACGGAATCTCAATTATTTTCAATAGAGAAAAAATTATTTTTTTGAGGAAAAGAAAACTACGCGACCTCGAGCGAGCGGCGCATCAGCTTCATCGCCGCCTCGAGGTCGTCGCTAGAGACGTGGCGCGCGAGTCGCGCCCGCGCGTGCGCTTTCGCTATGCGGATGACCCCGAGCACGGTGCGCGGCCCGACCTCGACGAGGAAGCTCGGCTCCTCCCGCTTCAGGCCCTCGATGAAGTCGACGATCATGCTCTCGTACTTGTCCGCGAACTGGACGTTGAGCTTCTCGGCATAGGCGACGTATTCCTTGACGAAACGCGCGTCGCCGTCCTCGAGCTCGCGGACGCTTCCCGACACGATCTTGCGCGTGATCATCTCCAGCTCCTTCATGCCGGGCTTGCGCACGAGATAGACCAGATGGAAACGCGTCAGCAAGGCCTGGTCGAACGGCAGCTGCGTCCGGAGGAACTTGGCGTCCTGCCCGACGAACCTGTCCGCCTTCGGGTTCGCGGTCGCGAGGACCTTGATGCGCGCGTCGAACTTGTTGTGCTTCCCCTTCTTGTCATAGGTGACGAAACCCTTCTCCATCGCGCTGTACAGGCCCGCGCGGTCCTCCTTCTTGAGCAGGTTGAGTTCATCGATGAGCGCATGCCCCTCGTCGGCCTGCACCAGCAGGCCGGGTATCCACTCGTTCCCGTCGTAGCTCCCGATGAGCCCGGCCTTGCTCGCGCCCGAGCCGAGCCCGAAGACCGCGTGCGGAGCGAGCCGTTCGACGCCTCGCAGGATCTCAGTCTTGCCTGTCCCGGGGTCGCCGATGAGGAGGATGTGGAAGCTCTCCTGGGCGAAGAGCTGCAAGGCAGCGGCGCGCTTGTGCTCCTCCAGACCCTCGATGTTCGGCGCGACGAGCGTCGCGACCGCTTCGAGCGCGCCGCCCCGAAAGCCGCGGAACGCGTCCAGCTTCGCCGCGTCCGCCACCTTGGCGTTGACGCGGCTGACGAAGCCCGCGAGCTTCTCGTCCTCGACGCCGAGGTTGAGCTGCGGCCATCGCGCTTCCGGACAGATGCGCGCACCGAAGCCGTCCTCGGAGAAGCCGACCTTGCGGAGCTTCGCAAGGTATTTCACGTCGCCAAGCTCCTCCTTGGTCAGCGCGGACGCCATCGCCTTGATGAGCCGGCGCTTGCGCGGCCCGAACGGGAACGGGAGACGGAGCACGTCCCAGAGAGATTTCTTCATGGCCCGGAAGACGGGGAGGCGGTTAATAAAAGTTCCTAGAAACTGTCAGAGAACTGAACTGTCAGAGAATCTCTCACAATCGCTGCTTGTTCGCCATCGCGACGAGGATGAAGTAGAGCGGGGCGACGACGATAGCGAGGCCGAGTCCGACGAGGAGGAAGAGGGCTTCCATGCCAAGCATATAGGCGAGGAGGGCGCCGAGCGGGATGAGAACGAGGTAGGGCCCGCTGACGAGCAGGCCGAGGCTCATGAAGTATTTCTTCCTGGTGGCCTCGTCCATGAGCTTCCGCGCCAGGAGGCCTTGCGCGACGCCGACGATCGCGGCGCCGATGACGCTGCAGACGAGCGCGACCGCGACGGCGAGGAAATAGGCGTTGTAGACGAGGGTGAGCGGCAGGATTGCGGTGAGGAGCGTGCCGAAGACGAGCATAGGAGAGAGCCCGATGGACTTCTGGAGCTTCTTCGTGAACCAGGGGCCGGTGAAGCTAGCGAGGATGGCGATGCCGTAGAGGAAGCCGACATTGAGGAAGCCGCCGAGCGCGGAGTGCTTGAAGTGCTGATAGATGAACAGGCCGTAGTAGCTCTGCCCGAGGACCTCAAGCAGGCCGGTGATGACGGTCGCGATGATGAGGAGCGTGATGAACCTGTCCTTGAAGAAACCCCTGATGTGGCCGTTCAGCATCCGGCAATGCTCGTGCACGAAACGGACGAGGGCGTATTTCCGCTCTTCGCGCTCGCCCTTGAGGAAGCTGAGGAGATAGCCGGAGATGATGAAAGCGAACGCTGTCAGGAGGAAGCTGAGGACGTAGCCGAGCACCTGGAATTCCATGCCGAAGAGTGTGAAGGTGAACTGTCGCGATTCGGGAAATCGGTCGATGAGCCAACCGCTCGCCAGCATCGCCAGCATCGTGATCAGCACCCCGTACTGGCCCATGCGCCTGAGAACGCGGCCCATCTTCTCCCGCTTGATCGTCTCGACGACGAGCTTGTTGTACAGGTCGCCGTAGGTGACGACGCCGAGCGCGGCGAGGAAGATGCCGAGGCCGAAGAGCCAGACGAGCCGCAGCCGTAACGCCGCCGCCATGAGGAGGAAACTGAAGCCGAAGAGGACGCCGGCGCCGACGATGACGCCCTTGCTCACCTTGTGCACCTTCGCGTATTCCTGCGCGATGGCGGTGATGAGCATGCTCAGCACGGTGCGCAGTCCGTTCAGCAGCCCGAGCAGGAAGAGCCCGGAGCCGGTGAGATAGAAGAGGATGTTGACGAACTGCGGCGAGGCGGCGCCGTAGCCGATCCTATCGATGAACTCCCGGGTGGCGAGGAGACGGCTGTTATGCCTGTCTGCGGAGCTCTTCTCGATCATGTGGTCGTCCGCGCCGTGCCTGACAGCAGCATCGACCTCGTGCTCGGCATAGCCTGCCTGTATGAGCTCTGCGCGCATGCGCGCCGGACTCTCCTTGCGAGAAAGCCGGGCCTTCACCTCTTCCCGGAGTTTGTCGGCCATCCGCGGGGAAGCCGCGAAAGACGTTTATAAATTTATTGTCCGGGTCTCCACCCGGCCCAGACGACGCCACGTGCATCCACACCGCGTTCGAGGATGCGGCATCCCCATTCCCGAGTGGTCCTGGAATACTTCCCATCACCACAAAAACTTTAAATAGCGTGTCCTCGGTGAGAAGACGATGTTCAGTTTCCACAAGACGGTGCATCACCACAAGGGGCGGATCCTCCAGAAGTGGGTCTTCGACAGCAAGAGCCCGCTGCTGAGCAGCGCCGCTGCCGTCGACATCGACGGGGACGGGAAGAAGGAGATCATCTTCGGAACGCGCGACGGCAAGGTCTTCTGCATCGACGAGGACAGCAACAAGAAATGGGAGTACGCGATCAAGGAGAAGGTCGACGTGACCGAGAGCTTCTTCTACGACAGCGAGCGCATCGACAGCGTCCCCGCGACGCCGACCATCAAGGACGTGAACAACGACGGCATGCCTGAGATTGTGTTCGGCACCGAGCTCGGGATCGTGTACTGCCTGAACAACCAGGGCAAGCTGCTCTGGCAGTTCCGCACGGAAGGCGCGGTGCGCGGCCGCATCCTCGTCGAGGACGTGGATGGCGACGGCAGCGCCGAAGTCATGTTCGGCACCACAGCAGGGAAGTTCCTCATCCTCGACGGCACGGGAAAGCAACGCCACCTCTTCGAGGTCGAGGGCGCCATCGAGAGCGAGCCCGCGGTCTGCAAGGAAGGCGTGACCCAGCTCCTCTTCGGCACCGAGAAGGGACG
>CAZSAS010000081.1:0-4784 GCA_964604855.1 uncultured Methanosarcinales archaeon | reverse complement strand
TGGGTCCGGGCGAGTCGGTGCGGCTGGAGAGCTTCTTCACCCCTGAGGGACCGGGTAGCTATGTCGTGCGCGGCGCGGTCGTGTACGAAGGCAAGCGCACGGCTGAGAAGAGCGTCACGATTGACGTTCCCGTGTCGGGCTCCGGGTCCGTGTCCGGGAGCGCCGACCCGTCCGTCGTCGTCGCGACCATCCTCTTGCTCATGGTGCTGCTCGGCATCGTCCTCCTCGTCCTGATCCGGCAGCGAAGACGCTAAGCGCGACCTCGTCTTCCCTTCCTTCTCTCAGGCAGAGCCCGGACCGGGAAGCTCCGGACCGAAAAATATATATAGTAAAGCTGACTTTACGTATGGTAAGCTTTACATCACGGGAGCCGTCACTGACGGCAGAGCGTGCGGATATGGCATTGGCGAAGAACCGGCTGAAGGAGATGCGCGAGAAGGTGCGGCTGAGCCAGGAGGCGCTCGCTTCGGAAATCGGCGTGACGCGCCAGACAATCATCAGCATCGAGGGCGGCCGTTACGTGCCCTCTCTCGAGCTAGCGCTCAAGCTCGCCAAGCGGTTCAAGTGCAAGGTTGAGGACCTGTTCGGGCTGTAGACGATATGAGGTGATGATCATGAAGGATGAACGGAGACTGAAGGAGACGATCGGGATCGACAGAGGAAGCCGCAAGCGACGAGCTTTCACCTACAGTTTTGGGATACTCATCATCATCGCCGGGCTCGCGCTCAACATGCTCGGCATCAAAGGGAACGAAGCCCTGACCGGCTTCGGCTCCGTCGGCAACTGGCTGATCATGATCGGCGTCATCTCCATCTTCATCGCGACGCTCAAGGCGTTCGACATCCTGGGGAAGCGCAAGCCGGTCGACGAGCGCGTCGAGTTCATCGCCGCGCGCGCATCGCGGCTCGCCTTCATGGCCTTCCTCGTCGTGGCGTTCGCCATCATGGTGGCCGACGCGGTCCATCCCCTCGCGGCGCCGTACTTCACGGTGATGAGCGGCCTGATCTGCGGCATGGTCCTCGCGTACGCGATGGCCTTCAAGGTCCTCGAACGGAGATACTGAAAAGCGACGACTCGTTGAGGTGAATGAGATGATCGGAAAACCGGAATGGTTCACGTACAGGCTCTTCGGCTGGGGCATCCGGCCGAAGACGAAGGAAGGCTGGCTGTACATCGCCGCGTTCGTGGCGCTCCTGCTGGTCGTCGGATTCATACCCATGGGCATGGCCGCGCACGCATGGCTACTCGGTATCATCGTCGCCGTCTTGCTGCTCGACACGCTCCACATCATGGTCCAGTTGCCCAAGGTGAGCGACGAGCGCGAGAACTACCACCAGCTCGTCATCGAGCGGAACTGCAGCTTCGCCGCCATCGCCGCGCTCATCATCGTCGCTGCCTACGAGGCGTGGCGGAACGGCGGCGTGCCGTCCGGGCCGTGGAACCTGCCGTTCGACTACGGCATCGCGGTCGTCCTCATCGTCATGCTCGTCGCAAAGGTCGCGAGCTACGCCTACGTCAAGGCCAAGATGTGAGGTTCACGAGAAGTTCCCGCCAGAACGATAAACCTTTTTCATTCCTTCTGTTCCCTCCCGAAGAACTCCTTGATCATCTTCTCGTAGAGCAGCGTGCTCTTCATGCGCCATTCCTTCGGGAAGAGCGAGGCGTAGCGCGGCCACTCGTAGCGCTCGTCGAGGAAGACGACGACGCCCTTGTCCGTCGAGGAGCGGATGCAGCGTCCTGCGCTCTGGAGCGTCTTGTTGAAGGCCGGGATGGTGTAGCCGTACTCCCAGCCCTTGTGGAACTTTGCGTCGTAGTAGTCGATGAGGGCTTTCGCCTCGAGGTCCGGCTTGCTGAGAGGTAGGCCGACCACGACGACGCCCTTGAGGAGGTCTCCCGGCAGGTCGATGCCCTCGCCGTAATTCCCGGTGATGACCGCGAGGAGGACGGCGCCGCCCTGCTTGCTGTACCCCTTGAACGTGTTGAGGAAGGTGTGCTTCTCGTCCTTGGTCATGCCGCGTTGCTCCGCCAGCACCGTCTTCGGCAGTCCCTGGTCGAGCCTGCCGCGCACCTGTTCGAGGATGGCGTAGCTGGGGAAGTAGACGGCGACGTTGCCCGGGACGGCGAGGACGACCTTCCTGAGGATGTCGGTGATGTCCTGCCACATCCTGTCCGAGCGCTGCGTGAACTTGGTGCTCGTCTTGGGGATGATGAGGTTGAGCTTGTTCTCCTCGGGGAATGGACTCTCGAGGACGAGCAAGTTGGGCTCGCTCACGCCCATGAGTCCGGCGTACATCTGGGGTGGGGTGAGCGTGCCGCTCATGAGGATGCTGGCGTACGCGTTCTCGAAGACGTCGTGGGTGATGACGCTCGGGTCGAGGCACCGGAAGTTCAGGTTGATGATCCATCCCTGCTGGCCGCGCTCACGGGCGAGGATGCGGGTGTGGCCGCCCTCCTCCTCCTGGAGCCAGGTCGTGAGGAAGTCCGCGACGGCGCCGATGTAGCTGGCGCGCTGCTCCTCCCTGATCGTGTCGCCCACCTTGGTGAGCCATTCCTGCAGGGCTTCCGGGTCGATGCCCTGGCGCTCGAGCTCGTCGAGGAACCGGTCGCGGCCGACGTACTTCTCGGCCTCGCTGTCGACGATGGTGCCGCGCTCGTCCGTGAAGAGGGCGAGCTTCTCCAGGACCTTGCCGAGCTGGAGCAGCTTCTGTCCGAGTTCGTCGTGCTTGTACTTCTCCGCTTCCGCGATGGCGCGGCTGAGCAGGAGTGTGGAGAGCCGGTCGCTCGCGAGCTCCTTCACCCGGTCCGGCAGGTTGTGCGCCTCGTCGACGATGAGGATGCACTGCTCCAGGGTCTTGCCGATGCGCGCGAGGAACAGCTCCCGGATGCCCGGGTCGAAGAGGTAGAGGTAGTCCGTGATGATGAGCTTGGCGTCCTTCGCGAGGAGGAGGCTGAGCTCGTAGGGGCAGAGCGCGCACCGCTTCCCGGCGGCCTTGACCTCGAGCGTGGTGAGCGGCGAGACGCCCTTGAGGCCTTTCAGGGCCTGTCTGGCGTTGGCTGTGAGCTCCTCCCCCTTCTTCAGGTTCTCGAAGTACGCGCATTGCCGGTCCGTCTTCATCGCCTTGCAGTACTCGGCGAACTGCCGGCTCTTCAGCCCTTCCACGCCGGGCTGGAGGCAGAGCCATTTCTTGCCGACGATGTTCACGACGCCGAAGTCGAGGTTGTGCTTGTCCTTGATGTCCTTCGCGGTCTCGATGGCGATGGCGTGCTGCGTGTGCCGTCCTGAGAGGAAGATGACGACGGCGTCCTTCTCCAGGGCCGTCTCCAAGGCGGGGACGAGGGTGGCGACGGTCTTGCCCAGGCCGGTCGGCGCGTGGACGACGAGGCTCTGCTTCGTGGCGAGCGTGCTCTCTGCCGCCTTGATGAGCTTGTCCTGCTCCTCGCGCACCTGGGGGTAGGGCCAGAGTCGCGGGAGCGCTGTCGGCGTCATGTCTCGTGAGAAGAATCGGGGCGGGTTTTAAAAGGTGCCGTGGCGCTGGCCAGTGGGGTTCCGGTTAATTTGCTTCTCCCTCGCATGGCTCTTCTTGCCGGACGAGGTGAACGATGCTTGCGGGATTGACAATTCTCCGCATCGCCCTCTCTCTTACGAGATCCGGATGGGGGGCGGATGTGCAGAGAACTAGGAAATTCAGGTAGTCCCTATTCTGGTCGAGGGTCTGGCGTATGGCTCCGATGATGGTCCTCCCATAATGCTCTATGCGTTCCGTTTCCGGATCGATGATGAGCGCGTCAAGGTCGTCGAGTATGCACAATCCGATGTGTTCAGGTCGCATCGTTTCTCTCACCGCTCTGTATATCCTGTTTCTCGCCTCGATTCCTCTTGCGTCCATTCTCGTCGATTGCATACTGGTAGTGTCGCTGTTCTGGACCGTTCTGGACGGATAGCTCTTTCTCGCTTCCTCACGGCACATGACATGGTCGATGTGAAGAGGGGGCGGCACATCTTGCTCTCGTCTTAACTTCTCGACAGTGGCGGTGACTTCGTACGCCAATGACCTCACAAAGCTCGTTTTTCCGCTTTGTCCTCCTCCTATGATGAGGAAGGTCTCTTGACGACTGAGAGGGGAGAGTGCCTCCAAGAGAACGTTCTGCCGCTTAAGCGGGTCGTAATGCAGCACTTTGTAGAGTTCTTTTCTGAGGTCTTTATGGGTCGTGATTGATGAATAGGAGAACAGCTCCAACGGGATGGTCTGAGCCACGATGATTGGGAATCTCGGCTCTCTTTTCTATTTTTCCAATTTGTCTAGTCTGGAACGGGCTTTTTTCACCGCTGACGGCACGGCTTCCCGGAAAAAGCCATCCGTGGCTCCCTGCCGATAATCGAGTTCATAAAGCGGCTTATCGGGTATCATGCTGGTGATGGCTTCGTCGAGGGCGGTCGCGACGAGTTCTTCGTCGAATCGTGCATAGTCGCGGATGAGCTGCGTATATGCTGCTGAGACGACAGGATGTGTCATGCAGTCCTTCTTTTCTGAGAGATTCAAGAAGCTTTGGGGATTATTTTCGGAAGAATTACGGTTAGCGCTTCCTGGACGGCCTCTTGGTAGTCTTTGCCGTCGCCTTCTTTGCTGGCCGTGCGCTCCGTCGCTGGCCCTTCGGCTTCTTGAGCCCGTCGAGCCACCCCTTGCTGTCCTTCGGTCTGCGCGCGCCGTTCCCGCTGCCGTTTGCTCCGCCCTTCATCCCGTTGAGGGCGATAAGAAGATTTTCTATCTGAAACCCGCCGGCA
>CAZSAS010000080.1:0-4790 GCA_964604855.1 uncultured Methanosarcinales archaeon | reverse complement strand
CTTGGGCTTCGGCAGGACCTGCACAGCCATATAGAACGCGTTGTTCCCGCTGACGGCATCGCTGCCCTCGATGTGCGCCTCGAGGCGGTGCGTGCCGCTCTTGAACTGCTGGGTGAAGCTGAAGGTGCCGGCCGCAGTCTCCTGGTCGAGGGACAGCGCACCGTCGACGAGGACCTTGAGACGAACGCGCTTGCCCGGCTCTGTCGTGGTGAGCCTGACCGTATAGGAGGCGTCGCTTTCCGCCACGACCTTGCTCGGGCCGCTGATCGTGACCGCAGCATCGTCTTTCGCCGCGCTCAGGTTGATCGCGCTGATCGTGGTGTTGACCGTGACCGCGTAGTAGGCGACGTCGGCCAGCACCGGACCTTCGTTCACGTTCGCGTCGCTGACGAGGATGATGTTGCCGCCCGGGTCGATGTTGCGGAGGATGGCGCTGCCGATGTCGCTTGTCAGGTTGGCGCCGACCGTCCGCACCGTCGTCGGGACGCGTCGGCGGAGTTGGTCAGCGAGGTCGTTGACGAAGCCTGTCTCGAGCAGGCCGGTCGAGGCGCTCCGATCGATGAGCAGAGTGACGCGCGGGTTGCCTTTCGTCTCCTTCACCGTCTCGGTCACCGGTCCGGCAAGGACGAGAAGGAGCAGGCCAATCATGAGGAGACGGCTGATGAATACCCAGACGCGTGCGCGCCGTTGCCGGCGTACCTCGTCATTGGTGCGTTCCATCTTGACGAAGTTGCGCGTGAGGAGGATGAGGAGGATGAGGGCCGTCGCGGGGATGTACCAGAGGATCTCAGGATGCAGGAATTGCGTGGGAAGCTCGAACATCTAGAAGTCACCTCTGTATTTCACGTAGAAGAGCTCGAGCATGAGCAGACCAATGGCCACCCAAAGCATCCAGTTAGTGAACTCGAAGGGAACCTTCTCCGGTTCGCGGTCGCCGGTATCGAGCCGAGCAGCGGTGACGTTCCCGGAAGTGGCAATCGCACTCTCCGCATCGTTCAGGAGGTTCGCGGCCACGGTGCGGTCACGATAGGTGTAGAGCCCCTCCTTGTCGAGGAAGATGAGGTTGCCGGTGACGCTGCCGCTCGGGGTCTTCACCGTGGTGTCGCTGGGGAACGCGAGGTGACTGCCAGTCCGGACGTTCAGGTTCTCGAGGCTCGGCCGGTTCGTAAGCCGGTCGAAGACGCGGCGCCAGAAGATGGGATAAGTAGGGTTCCTGCTGAAGCTCGCCCGGTCATCGTCGATGCCGTAGTAGAGCACGGTGCCTTTCCCGAGCTGCTTGGTGACGATGATGGGATCCGGACCCGCCGCCGCGACGACGACGCTGCCGGGCGCGGACGCGACGCGCGTGTAGGTGTCGACCTGGCCAAACTCGATGTCTTCGGTGAGCCCCGCGGACTCGCCGGTGATCTCGCTCCGCGTCCCCTGGCTGTTCTCGACGGGCGTGATGGGGAGGAGGCCCTGCCAGTCGATGCTGAAGAGGCTGGGTTGCGTGAAGATGATGAGGCTCGCTCCGTCCTCCACCTGCTGCTTGATGTCCTTGATGTAGCCGGGAAGGATGAAGTCGAGATTGGCGTCCATGATGACGTAGAGGTCGTGCTGGAGCTTGGGGATCTTGGGCGGCTCGGCCCACGTGAGCTCGAACTGGGTGGGAAAGTTCTGGCTGATGACGTCCATGGCGAGCCGGAGGTGGCTCTGCTCGGCGCCTCGCTTGTCGTTCGTGATGCCGAGGATTCTGATCGTGTTCTTCTCCGGCGTGCTCGTCCAGACCGTGTCATCGGCAGGCATGTCGTCGTTGCCGTCGATGGCGATCTTGGCGACGCCGGTCGGGGTGTTGAACGTGACCTCCTTGCTCTCGCCGGGCCCGAGCAGCACCGTTTGCGTGGCGTCGCTGATCTTGAGCTTCGTCTCTTCCGGCCGGTTGTTGTAGTTCTTCACCCACAGGCTGCTCGTCACCGGCCCGACGAGGAGGTCGATGATGCCGACGTTCTCCCGTCCCGTTGTGACGGGGATGTAGCTCACCTCGGCCCCTTGCGCTTCGAGCACGTCGGCATAGGTGTCGTAGTCGAGATCGCCCGCGGTGGCGATGAAATCGCTGATGACGACCACGCGGCTCCCGCTGCCGGCGTAGGCTGCCGCCGCTTGGAGCGCGTCGGCGAGGTCCGTCGCGGTGTCCGTGGGCTTGAGCAGGTCGAGGACTGTCTTGGCAGCGGCCGGGTTGGCGCGTTCCGCGAGGGTCTCGGGCAGGCTCTGGATCGTGATGATCGTGTTCTCCCGGCCGAGGTGGTCCTTCGCAATCTTGACGGCCTGCCCGAAGCGGCCCCCTGCCTGCATGCTGGCGCTCGTGTCGATGAGGATGACGGTCTGGTCCGCCAGGATGTTCTGGGGGACGTTGATGAACGGCCTCGCGGCCGCGAGGATGAGGACGAGGAGTATGAGGAGATGGAACAGGAAGAGCAAGTCCTTGAGGAAGCTGCGGAGGAAGCTGTTCACGTTGGTCTTGCCCGTCTCGCGCATGATGAAGAGCAGGCTGGGAATCTTCTCGTTGTGCGGCTTCGGCCGGATGAGATAGAGGATGAGGAAGGGGATGAGCACGAGCGCGGTGGCTAGGCCTGCCGTGTCCAGGAAGAAGCTTTCGAGTACCACCGTTCGCTCACCGCTTCGCCCTCCGAGAGTCCCTCGGCGCATTTATAAAGATTTGCTAGGGCGCAACGATGGCTGAGATGGAAAAAAGCGGCCCGAAGGCCGCATTCCCGCGCACATGGTAGGTAGAAAGAGCGTCAGTCGTGGAGGAAGAACTCACCGACGGGCGTCCGGCCCAAGCTCGTGTGATCACGGGGTGCGAGGAACGCGGCAGGCAGGTCCCAGCTGAGATGCCGTCTCCTCGTTTCTGCCGGCGTCAGGGAGTCATCATCCATGAGGCTTTTGCCGATGAGCCCCTGGCCGCCATGCACACCGGCGTCACCGAGCGGGCGCCAGTCATTCTCATAGTCGGTGTTCCCGTAATCCATCCCGTTCACCCCCATACTAGGGGATGGGTTTCCGGGATTCTTAAGAATATCTCCACAAATTTCGGAAGATTTCCGGATTTTATGGGGAGTTTATGAGGAACGAAGCGAGAATGGGAGCTTGCGAACGGCCTATTTCGCCGCTTGCGCGGCCTCATGGCCGCGGATGAGGGCCTTGCGCGCCTCGATGGCGTTGCGCTTGCTCGCTTCGACGCCGGGCTGGTCGAAGGCTTCGAGGCCGCGGAGCCACGCGCTGTACACCGCGACGTACATCATGAGCGCGCTCAGCTCGCCGAAGGTGCCGGGATTCAGGACGTCAAGCGTGATTGTCGCGTTGGGGATGCGTGCCTCATCGGCGGCCATGCGCACGCCCTCATACTCCGTGTTCAGCACCCGGGTCATGCTCGTCCCCATCAGGCTGCGCAAGGGCAACTGGCCGACATGCAAGCCCTGCAGCTGCGGGTCCTCTGGAATGGCAAGGTCGGGCTCGCGCTTGTCAATTTTGACGAAGAGCCCGAGCATGCGCTGCGGCCCGTCGAAGAACTTCTGGCTGGTGTGATGCTGGCACTCAGGAGCCTCCTGGAAGAGGAAGGTCTGCCCCTGCCCCTGCTTGCACACGGTCTCGTGCATGAGCTGCGTCCAGAGCTCAAGACTGCCGGCGAGGGCCTTGCTGTACACCGGCGCGTACACCTCGCTCTTCCCTGCCCGGTCAGCGAGGAGGAGCGCGGCCGCGATGCTCAAGGCCGGGTTCTGCGCGATCGGCCTGTTCGGGTGGCACTGCTTGAACACGGCCTTCATGCCGCCCCGCATGCTCCGGACGTCCGTATAGATCAGGGCGCCGGGCAGCATCGCGCTCTCCGTGCCGATGGAGAAGCGCCCGCTGATAGGAGGGTGCTTGACGAGCTCGAGCTCCCGCACCTTCGCCACCTCGTGCAGCGCCCCATTGGCATTCTCCGTCACGACGACCTTGCGATACTCCTGGAAACAGAGCAGGTCCTCGAGCACTTCGACGGTGTCGCCGCTCTTGCTGATGACGATGACAAGCGTGTCCTCGGGCCGGCACTTCTGGCGCAGGTAGCCGACATACTCCGGGTCGAGCGTGTCGAGGATGTGGACGCGCTTCGTCGTCCGGTACTTGGCGAGCGCCGAATAGAGGGCGCGGAAGCCGTTGACGCTGCCGCCGCGACCGATGACGATGAAGTTCCCGACGCCGGCGTATTTGCCGGCCAGGGCGTACAAGGTCTGCAAGTCGGGCTCGTACGTGGCGAAATCCGGCTCCGGTCGCTTCGCGATGACATCGAGCTGCTCGTTCAGACTAGAGAAGTCGGTCGGCAACGTATGCAGGTCTATCTTGAGCATGCGGTTCCCCCATGTAACGGGGACAAAAAAGACTATATAAAGGGTTCTTATCATTTGAGAGTGAAGAAGAAAAGAACGGCGAATAACAGCGCAACTTTAAATAAGATGAACCCACACAACCTTCACGAACAGGAAAAGGAGAGACGAACAGGAAAAGGACCTGAAGAAGAGAGGTGAATCGGTGTATGTCAAGACGCTGAACGATGTTCAGCCGGAGAAGGGGTTCTGGTTCTGCAACAATACGAGGGCGTTGAACCTCTACCAGCTCGTCGACACGATCGAACACACCAACGACGACATCTTCCGTTACCACGTCAACGGCCAGAAGAACGACTTCGCGCAGTGGATACTCGACGTCCTCGAAGACGATATCCTCTACCATGCGGTCAAGAATGAGCAGAACCGCCACTGGTTCATCGAGAAGAT
>CAZSAS010000079.1:0-4857 GCA_964604855.1 uncultured Methanosarcinales archaeon | reverse complement strand
AGATCAACTACAAGGACGGGAACAAGATGGAGACGGTCGCGGTCAAGATGGACGTGGCCAAGATCGAGATCTCGGGTCACGCCGACCGGCGCGAGCTCATGAACTTCATGAAACGCCTCAATCCAAAGCCGCGCAAGGTCATGATCAACCACGGCGAGCAGTCGCGCTGCCTCGACCTGGCACGCTCGATCCATCAGCAGTTCCGCATCGAGACGATAGCTCCCCGGAACCTCGACGCGATACGGGTGCGTTAAGGTGCACCTCGTCAAGCACGCGGCGATCACGCTCGGCGTCGGCGTCCTCTTGCTCCTCCTGCTCGGGAAGCCTGTCCTCAGCATAGAGCTCCTCCTGATTCTCGCGGGCAGCGTGCTCATCGACATCGACCACCTCTGGCTGCCGTCCGTGCGCAAGCGGGTCCGCAAGCCGCGCAAGCTCCACGAATACCTGAGCGACAGGGCGAACGAGTACTTGGGCGAGCTCAAGCTCTTCCACACCTACGAGTTTCAACTCTTGATTCTTCTCCTCGGGCTGCTCGTCTGGCAGCCCCTGGTCTGGCTCTGGCTCGGCCTCTTCCTCCACCTCCTCGAGGACGCGTACAGCAACACGCGGAAGAAGAAGCTGGACTGGCTCCCCGACTATTCCCTGGTGTACCGGGTAATCAGGGCGGCGAAGACTTCTTAAGCCTGTCTTCTCAACCTCCTCTGCATGCCCCGCTTCCCCCGCATCAGCGACACGCCCGACCGGTACGATAGGCAGGGGCGGAAGCGCTGCAGGAACTGCGACGAGCCCGTGGCGGCCGGAAGGAGGCACTACTGCTCCCAGCGCTGCATGGACGCGTTCAACCGGGACCGCACCTGGGCCTTCGTCCGGAGCGACGTCCTGCGACGCGACGGCTACCGGTGCGGCATCTGCAAGCGGCGTTTCCCGAAGGCGCTGCTCGACGTCGACCACATCCTCCCGCTCCAGCTCGGCGGCGTCCCCTTCGACAAGGCCAACCTGCGAGCCCTGTGCAAGGCCTGCCACAAGGCGAAGAGCGCCCTCGACCGGGAGGCGATCGCGCAGGACAAGGAACTAAAAAAGATACTACTATAGAGTAGTTTAAAAACGAAATCCATATATATCTCCCTCTCCTTCTCGAGCGGATGGACGACGCCAGGACATTCCAGGATCTCGAGAGCACGCTGCGGTATCTCAATAAGAAGAGGTTCGTCCCGCACATGCTCGGTCACGCGTTCTGGGACTACGACAACTTCCACTTCCTCCTCGCGCGGGCGCAGGTGAGAGGAGCGGACGGCCTCCACACGGTGGACTTCTGCGGCACCTGCCATGAGAATCTGCCCGCTGAACGGGTCTATCTCGACAGGCTGCTGTCAGGCGTCTCGGCAGGCCATCTCGTCCTGATCGAGAGCAACACGTCCGCAGTCTCCAACGGCCTGCTCCATTCCCTCCAGGAGAGACTGAGAGCGGGCGAAACGATCCCGGGAGCGGTGCCCGAGAGGATCTTCTGGGTGTATGTCAATTCCGAGATGAACTATGCCGCCACCCAGGCGGCCCTGAGAGGCGCGCGTGTCCTCAGCAACGACTTGCTCGGCAACAGGGAAGCGCTTCCCCGTCTGGTCCGGCAAGCGGGGACTGGGCAAGCCATCGCATTCCTCAAATGGGAGCTTCAGCGGTATTTCGAGGATGGTGCTTCACTCTCGCGCTACACGAGTCGGGTCCTTCGCGAGCAAGGAGTGGAGGTCGACGTGGAACGCGTCATCGCCCAGCAGCCGCTGGTGACGATCTCTAGGAAGGGCCCGTTCGGCTACGTGCCGAGAGAGGCCTACATGACCCGGACGCTGCTTGACCGCTTAGGAACCGCTCCGATGCATTTCATCGCCCATACGATGCATGTCGTCGAGGTCCTGCGCAGAATGTCGAGCGCGACGGAGGTGGAGTCGTTCTCCGCCGAGACCAGGAAGAACCCTGATAATCATCTCCTCCAGTTGGATGCGCATTGGGCGAGCTATCAGCGGAGGACCGCTCTCGGACGCCTGGCGGTCCGCGCGAGCGACGCCCTCAACCGCGTCCTCTATCATGCGACTTGAACGTGTAGGGTAGGCGTTGCTTAATTCCTCGATCTCATACGTGTCATTTCAAGAAAAAACGAGGAAGAGAGAAAGATACAATAGGTTTACCGCTCGTGCGGGAGGGTGCGCTTCTCAGCCGTTTCCGAGCTTCGGCGTGTTCTCCAGGTTGATCATGATGAATTCCATCTCCTTGATGGTGCGGATGATGAGCATGATGTATTCCGCCACGAGGGGTCGCCAGCTCTGGTGGTTCTTCTTCCTGAAGAGCTTGATCTCCTCTTCGAAATCGTTGTATTCGCTGATGACGAACTTCTGGCGCTGCCCATGCTTGTTGTAGATGTCGAGGACCTTCTCGTAGTAGTGCGAGGTCTGGTCCAGCAGCGCTTTCAGCTCTTTCCGTTGCGTCGCGTTCAGCTCCTTCCCCTTCATCGCATCCTCGATGATCTCCGCTATGAGGAGGATGTACTCGCCGATCTTGCCTGAGAAGTAGAGGATGTAGGAGATGTAATGCAGTTCGAGCGAGGAGAGGTTGAACTTCTGGGCCGTCGCCGAGTTGTTGAGCGCGTAGGTGATGGCGCGCTTCCCGAGGAGGACCTGGCGCTGCACCTCATACCCTTTCTCGGTGATGTCATTGACGCGTTGCGTCGTTCCGATGAGATCGGTCGTCTCCTCGAAGATGCTGCGGATGATGTGGCCGATCCGCTTCAGGATGGTCACCAGGCTGATGGTGTCGATGTCCCAGAAGACGTGGATGACGATCTTGTTGGAGGTGACCTCCATGATCTCGGCGGCGATGAACTCGTGGATGTGCTCGCGCAGGTAGGCGACCTTCCCGTTGTTCGCTCCTTGGAGCGTGACGACCGTGTAGCCGTTGAGGTAGGTGGCGAGGAGGAGCTGCACGATCTCATCAGTGGACTTGCCGGTGATGTCGATGGTGAGGCTGCTCGTCTGCAGCGGCGTCTCCGACGAGGGGATCAGTTCGAGGCTGTTCCTGAGCGTCTCCTGCACATTGAGCTCATCCCCCTTCTTCAGCTTATGCTTCGTCACCCAGGCCTGCGGCAGGGTCATGCAATAGGCCGATTTGCCGAAGAGTATGATCTTACGCCGTTCCATCTATATAGAAAAGGGGTCCTTATATATATATTTCTTCTATATTATATATATGGTAGTCGTGATTATTATATGGTTAGTGCCATTCACAGGACTATATATAAATCTGATTTCACGCTTTTTTCATCACTCATTGAGGGGTCGATCCAGATTCGGACGTATCTCAGCCTCTCATTATTGTTTCCTACCTATATTTCATATTATCTATATGGCGAGATTAGTTATAATTTATTGCATTTCATACGAGGTTCGGGAGCGGATATCTCGGTCGTACGATTGATATCTCGGTCGTACGATGAATCGATACGGGGTGTGACACATGACAGGTATCACTCGTAGGCAGGCAATCGAGAATTCAGTGATAGGGGTTGCTGGACTGGCATTTCTCGGCGCCACCGGCGCAGCAGATGATGGGGTGCGCAGGTCAGGAGGGCGTGTGAAAGCCAGCGGAACAGAGGCTGATCTTCTCGATGACATCGTTGAGAACGTTCGGTTGCAGGCTCGTTACACGGCCGGGCCCAAACGAGGCGCGGAGGAACTCGATTTCGAGGTTTGCCCGGCGAAGGTTCAGATTATCGGTCTGACTGAAGAGAGCGCCCAATTCCCGCCGGAAGAGGCGGGCGCGAAAGCAGTCATTACCTATCTTGGCGTCAATGATGGTCAGTTGGCCGTCAGAGACTCGCACGATGTCGCAGTCTCGAAAGGCTTGGTTTACCCGGATGATGGGCAGGCCAAAACTCTGTGGAGGCGCGTAGAAGAACCGTCTGGTTTCACCTATCTTGTCAGCAATCCCGGGGATCCGAACTTCCTGAGATTACTCTTCTTGAACGCGACAGACAGGGAGGGTGCGCCAACAGACGTAGGGCTGAACAACCTGGAGCGAAGTGTACCGGGTGCACGCTATCTCCAGAGGGTTCATGCGGCGAGACAGGTCGGTCTCAGTTCGAGCTACCCATTGCACCAGACCCTGCCTGGAGATGGCTTCCTCTGGGACAGAGTTCTCAGCCAGACTATTGGCATCGATGGTGGTACGCACCAGAAACTGACCGTCAGGTCAAGAGCCGGTCCAATGCGTAGCGACGACGAGCCAGCCGTCCTCTATCTCCATGGCTACAGGGTTCAGCCGAACGCGAGGGGCGAAGAGGGCCTCGGCCTGGCGGAGCTGTGTATCGTCGCCAGATTGGAGCCGGGACCTACCGACTCACTCGCCAAGGATCAGGCACGAGTCACTGTCATTCACAGAGCAGGATATGAAACGAAGATCTGGTTCGGAGGCATCAATCCCGCAACCGGTCTGAAGGAGCGGCTTACGGGTGTTGACAACACCGGCAGGCCTGACACCAGCGAGACAGTTCTCGACCTGCCGCGGCTCTTCGGAATCGCACAAGGTGTTGATGGGCTCTTGAGACCTGATGACGACTACGTAGCGCCGAGGTTTGGTCCCTGCTATGGCCGAGGGTGAAACCGATGCCAGAACGCCAGTATAACTTTTTTGCATAACTCTTTTCCTATCGAAGCAGAGGGTCTCTGCACCGCCGGAGGGTGGGCACAGAGGCCTCCTTTTCATTTTCAGGATCAAGGGGGAGACGGCTGCGGACACTGACACGATGATTGTCGGTATCGATGATGGTCTCGTCGATACGGAAAAGAGTATGCAGTCGATACGGAAACGTATTGA
>CAZSAS010000078.1:0-4859 GCA_964604855.1 uncultured Methanosarcinales archaeon | reverse complement strand
GAGGAAGAGGCTGCTCGCGAGTTGCTAGAAAACTGGCGTGCAGCACATTCATATCCAATGCATGTGTTCAGAATGACCCTAAATAATAAGGCACGACAAGTTCAGAAAAAACCAAAGCCCATAGTCGTTCAGAGACTCAAGCGTGCACCGGCCATTATTGCAAAACTCGATAGATCTCAAAGAGGAAAACTCCGTGATCTCAAACTATCTCAGATGCAGGACATTGGCGGTTGCAGAGCTGTGATGTCAAGCGTGAAGCAAGTCTATGATCTCGTTAACATGTACCTGCACAGTGATTTGAAACATAAAGATCGGAAGGTAAAAGATTACATTAAAGAACCGCGAAAAAAAAGCGGTTACAGAAGTGTTCATCTTATCTACAAGTACAATAGTGACAAAGGAAAGGAGATGTATAACGGTCTATTGGTAGAAATCCAAATCAGATCGAAACTACAACATATGTGGGCAACTGCGGTTGAAATTGTTGACCAGTTCACAAAACAAGCAATCAAGTCTAGTGAAGGAAATAAAGAGTGGGAGTATTTTTTTAAGCTTGTCAGCTCTGCCATCGCCATCCAAGAGAAACAACCGATAGTTGAAGGCACGTCTAATGACCAAGAAGCATTACATAAAGCAATTGCAAATCTTGAAGCTGATTTGAAAGTCATCAAACAAATGAGAGGTTGGACTTCTGCCTTAAGGACTTTTGAATCGGAATCATTCAAGAAAATGAGAAAAGTATTCGATTTTTTTCTTCTCGAGCTTGATATTGACGCAAACAAACTAACAATCCAAGGATTTAGTGATGAAGAAGAAGCGATTGAGAAGTATTCAGAAGTAGAAAGGTTGTCTGCGTCGAAAGATAATATTGATGTTGTTTTGGTTGGTGCACAATTGGCGGAACTGAAACAAGCTTACCCAAACTACTTCTTAGATAGTAAAGAATTCACAGACTTTCTTTCAAAGATTGTTGATAAATACTGAGCCTCATTTTTATCCCCTATATATCAGAAAACCGTTCTTTACCCGGCGGGGGCATCTTCAGACGGACTCGGCGCAACGCTTATAAGGCTGGCCAGAATCAGCCTTCGTGGGTGGTAGCATGGAGAACTTCACATTCCAGAATCCGACGAAGATCATTTTTGGCAAAGGCAGCGAGTCAGAACTCGGAAAGGAGCTGCTCCCGTACAAGGCGAAGGTCTTGCTCCATTACGGTGGCGGTTCCATCAAGAAATCAGGGCTGTACGACAAGATCGTACGGCGACTAAAAGAAGCCAATATAGGATTCGTCGAGCTCGGCGGCGTGCGGCCGAATCCGCGTCTCAGCCTCGTCAGGGAGGGCATCGCGCTCTGCAGGAAAGAGAAGGTCGGCTTCATCCTCGCGGTCGGCGGGGGCAGCACGATCGATTCGGCGAAGGCGATCGCCCTCGGCGTCCCCTACGAGGGCGACGTGTGGGACTTCTATACCGGAGCGGCGACCCCCGAGAAGGCCTTGCCGGTCGGGACGGTCCTCACCATCCCCGCGGCAGGAAGCGAATCTTCTCCCTCGTCAGTCATCACCGACGAAGAGGAAGGGAGGAAGACGCATGTCTCCTCGCCGCTCCTCTATCCGCGATTCAGCATGCTGGACCCCGAGCTCTGCTTCACCCTGCCCGCGTACCAGGTCGGCTGCGGCGCTGCCGACATGTTCGCCCACCTCTGCGAGCGCTACTTCACGACAACAAAACAGGCCGCTTTGACGGACGAGCTCATCGAGGGGACGATGCGCACGGTCATCGCGCAGGTGCCGAAAGTGCTCAAGAAAATGAATGATTACGATGCCTGGGCTGAGGTGATGCTCTCGGGGATGGTGGCCCACAACAACTGGGTCGGCATCGGCCGGGTGCAGGACTGGGGGACGCACGGGATCGAGCATGAGCTCTCAGCCCTCTACGATGTCGCGCATGGCGCCGGGCTCGCCGTGGTCTTCCCCGCGTGGATGAAGTTCCATCTCGAGACGGAAACGACGCGCCTCGCCCGCTTCGCACGGAACGTCTGGGACGTCAAAGAACCGGACGGCACGAAGGCAGGCCTCGCCGGCATCAAGGCATTCGAAACGTGGCTCGCCGCTATCGGCATGCCCGTCACGTTGGGACAGCTCAAGGTCCCGACCGACCGGCTGGAAGAGATGGCGGAGAAGGCGACAGCGCAGGACACGCAGCCGCTCGGCGCGGGGCATCCGCTGAGGCAGGCGGACGTCCTGAAGATTCTCGAACTGGCGAAGTGAAAGGTGAGCAAGGGCAGTCCCTTCTTCATCCCCGTAATCTTTTTAAGGGGCCTTGGGGGAGAGGATGCCCGGGTGAGAGTATTACACCGCTGAAGACGACCCCGCTGAAGCATTCTCTGTCAGGACTCGAGACGGAAATGGTCGTGCTCGACCGGAAGGGCTATCCCATCAACAGGGGCGCTGAGCTTATCAAAGCGGTCAAGAAGCGCGACCCGAAGATCCCCATCGTGAAGGAGATCATGCAGTGCATGGTCGAGCTGAACAGCTACCCGAACGTCAAGGTCGAGAACACCGCGATGGGCATGCTCGACTACCTGCTCGTGCTCCTCGACGAGGCCGAACGGAAAGGCCTGCGCATCTACCCGCTCGGGCTCTATCCCGGGACGGTGAAGACCAGCATCTTCCCGACGCCGCACTACCGCCTCATGGAGCGCATGCTCGGCAAGGAGGAGGTCGCCAGGGGCACCTACGCGACCGGCTTCCATTACCACTACACCCTACCGCGCGGCGTGTTCGACACGCGGAAGAAGTTCCTCAAGCCCCTCGTCAACAGCAAGGTGGCGAAGACCATGATCGACAGCTACAACTTCGCCATCGCCGCCGACCCGGCGCTCGCCGCGATCATGGCGAGCAGCCCGGTCCACGAGGGCCGGTTCGTCGCGAAGGACACGCGGCTCCTGCTCTGGCGACCCGGCAAGGACCTCGGCTTCCAGGGCGCGTTCCACCGGCAGCCGAAGCTGGCCGGGCTCCCCATCTACAAGGACACGCTCACCGACCTCACCTACATGCTGGAGCGGCGGCGCCAGAAGCTGCAGGAGGTGTTCAGGAGGCATCGCTATCCGCAGCATTTCATCAGCACGCCCGGCAAGTCCTTGCGGTACAGCTGGCACGCCCTGCGCATCAACAAGATCGGCACGCTCGAGCTCCGGATGATGGACATGAACCACCCCAAGTACGTCATCGCCACCACCGTCATGCTCACGTACATCTTCCGGAAGATCCAGCAGGACTTCCTCCACGTCATGGCGAGCGACGTCGGCAAGGAGGAGCCGTTCAAGGTCGAGGGGAACATCGTCCACATCCCGCCGCATACGCACGTGCGGAAGACGCTGCAGAAGAAGGCCATCTACAAGGGCTTCGAGGACAAGGATGTGCTGCGCTACGCGCAGCGGTTCTTCCGCTTCGCCAAGTGGTGCACGCCCAAGGAGTTCTACGACGCGATCCGGCCGGTCGAGCGGATAATCGCGCGCAAGCGCTCCGTCAGCGACGTGCTCCTCGGGAAGTTCAAGAAACGCGGCTACGGCCGCGACGACAGGATTCCCGACGCGGTCTGCGCCGAGGTGGCGCGGACCAGCTGCAGACAGCTCACCAAGGAGATCGAGCGGACGAAGAAGAACATAGAGGGCCTGACATGACCCCCCAGCAGGAGATTCTCGCGCTCACGAAGGAGCTCGTCGCCTTCCGTTCCACGGCCGACCGCCCGGAGCAGGTCCGCGCGTGCATGGAGCGCATCAAGGCCTTCCTCGCGGACACCCCGCTCATCGTCCAGGAGTTCAAGCTCCGCGGCAAGGCGGGGCTCGTCATCAGCTTCAGCCGCGGCAAGCGGCAGGAGCTCCTTCTCAACGGCCACATCGACGTCGTGCACGGCTTCGACACGCAGTTCGCCGTCGCGCGGAAGGGCGACCGGCTCTACGGCCGCGGCACGAACGACATGAAGGCGAGCGTGGCCGCGATGCTCGTCCTGCTCCGCCGCATCGCGCTCCGGGGCAGGAAGCCGCAGGTGGCCCTCCTCCTGGTCAGCGACGAGGAGACGGGCGGGAGCGGCACGTGCGAGCTGGCGAGGCGGAGCTATCTCGGCGACTTCGTCATCGTCGGCGAGCCGACCAAGCTCCGTATCGAGACCAAGCATAAGGGGCACCTCGCGGTGCGGGTGACCGCGTATGGCGCGAGCGGGCACGCGAGCAGGCCATGGCTGGGCAGCAACGCGATCGAGAAGCTGATCAAGCAGCTCGCGCGCATCCATGCCGAGATCCCCCAGGCGACGCGGAGCAACAAGTGGCTCCCGACGGTGAACGTGACGAGCTTCGTCTCGCTCTCGCCGTCCAACGTGACGCCGAGCAAGGCGGAGATGGTGCTCGACATCCGCACGACCGAGGAGTGGAGCAGCCGCCGCATCCTGAACGTGCTCAAGCGGCTCAAGCTCAACGTGACCAAGCTGCACGACGGCGCCATGCTGACGAACAAGCGCAAGGATAGCCATATCCGTGCCTTGCGCAGGATCGCGGACCGCGTGGTGGGCAAGAAACGGAAGTACGTGAAGAGCTGCGGCAGCACCGACGCACGCTTCTTCAGCGCCCGCGGCATCCCCGTCGTGAGCTTCGGGCCGACCGGGGACAAGCACCACACCGCGTCCGAGTACGTCGAGGTCGAGGCGCTAGGCAAGTTCTACAGGATCCTCGAGAGCTACATCCGGCAGCACGTGCAGAGCTACGCCATGAAGGGGTGAACAGGCGACGATGCCGACCGGTACGTCCTCGGCCCGCACGTCCTGGCGTCCGCAAGCCGCGGCTCAGATGCCGTTTCATTTATAAAA
>CAZSAS010000077.1:0-4868 GCA_964604855.1 uncultured Methanosarcinales archaeon | reverse complement strand
GGCTCGGTTCGAAGGCCTTCTTCTCCTCGCCGAGGTAGACGCCGACGCCGAAGACATCGTTCTTCCCGGCCTTGAGCCGTTCAAGAAGCGCGTCCTGCCCCTCCTGCAGGAAACAGCGCTTGCCGACGCACGTGACGGGCCCGAGGTCCGCGACGCCGAATTCCTGGCAGAATAGGGAAATCCCTGAGGGCTTTCCGACCTCGCGATTGGCATCGCGAGGCTCATTGAGGAGCGACATCCTCGTCCTCCGGCTCGATGATCATGTCCGCGTCCTCGACGCGCGCGTTCAGCGGGGTGAGCGCCTCGACGAGGCGCGGTCGGTAGGCGTCGAAGCTCAGGCTGTCGAGGAGCTCCTCGACCCGTTCCAGCTTGCGCTGGCGGAGTCGGATGTCGTCCTTCGCCGCCTCGAGGAAGGTGCGTTGCTCGTTGATGTTCATGGCCGTGATGTCGCTGATCATCTGCTTGCGGAGCCAGGCGAGGCGTTGGTTGATTGGCTCGAGGCGTTTCGCCTCCTCCTCTTCGGAGAAGCCCTTGACCTTGATCGCGTCGGCCTGGTCGAGCAGGTCCTGCTCCTCCGCGATGAGCTCCTTGTACTTGCTGTTCCTGGCGCGCTCGCTGAAGAACCGTATCTTCTCCTTGTGGCGGAGACGCTTCACCTCGAGCACGTCCAGCTCGGCGCTGAGGCGCTCCCGGAGCGCTTCGAGCTTCCGGACCTTCTCCCGGGTGCCCTTGTAGTCCTCGACGAGCTCCTTCACCTTCTTGATGTTCGCGAAGCCGGCCGTGTCGAGCTTGGGATAGAGGGCGAGCATGGCGTCCTCGAGCGCCTGGACCGCGCCGTTCAGCAGATGCAGCTCGTCGCCGAGGTACTCGTTCAGCGCCGCGTTGCTCTTCCGCGTCCGGTCCTTGAAGCCCGTGAGGACGCTCTGGAAGTCCTGCTGTTGCGCCTCGATGAGGAAGAGGTCGTCGATGACGAGGGTGCGGTCGAGCAGGTCCTGCACCTCCTTCCGGATGAGGGGGAGGTGCTCGTCGTACACCGGCTGGGCGCGCTCCGGCACCTTCTTGAGCAGCATCGGGTCGCCGAGCTTGGTCGTCGCGTATTCGACGGCTTTGCGGTGGTGCTCGACCTCGTCCACGAAGCGCTGCATGTCCTCGGCGAGGCCGCGGTGCCTGACGAGGCGTTCCGGCCACCTGTCCATCCGTGCGGCGTCGAGGGTGAGGGCCGCGCGGCCGCCGCGCCTGCTGAAGATATCGAGGAATCCCATGGGAGTGGTAAAAGGGCCGGGAGTATATATGGTTTGTGCTGCGAGCCTCCCGCCCCGGCAGGCCTTTGATTTCAGCAACCATTATGCTTCGTTTCATCTTCTGAAACCTTGGTCTTCGGACCGGAGGCATACTATGGAACGGAATACGATACTGATCTCGGGGGTCTTCGCCGTGCTCCTGCTGGGGGCGGCTTTCGTCGCTGCGAGCGGCTACTACGGGATGCAGCAGTTGCACGAGCGGATGGCCGCCGACGATGGCTTCGCGGCGATGAACGCGGCCATGCTGGACGGCGACTATGCGGCCGCTGCGCAGTACCACGACGTGATGGGCGTCGAGTGCCCGATGCACGATGCCGTGGTGGACGGGGACATCTCCCTGCAGGACTTCGCGACGATGCACGAGTGGATGATGACCGGCGATTTTCCTTCGGAGAAGCCGGCCGGGCTGAGCGACGCCGCCTGGGCGCTCCACCAGCAGCACCACCCGTAAACATTTATTAACCCTTTTCTGTTCCCCATGCCCATGGACCTGAAACGCCTGCTCGTCTCCCTCTCCCTGGTGCTTTGCCTCGGAGCCCTCATCACGGCCTTCTCGCTCTACCACATGCGCCACATGGGCAGCTCGTACCAATACCCGTTGTTCCTCTACGGGAACGCGCTGCTGGCGCTCGCCGTGGGCGGGGCGGTCATCTACCTCCTCGAGGAGAAGGTCGACGCCGCGCGCGTCTCGAAACTCCTCGCCATCCTGCCGCCGGACGAGCGGAAAGTGCTCAAGCTGCTCCTGGAGCGAAAAGAAGTTGAGCAGAAGCGCCTCGCCACGCTCGCCGGGTTGTCCGCCGTGAAGACGAGCCGTGTCCTCTCGACGCTGGCCAGCAGAGGCGTCGTCGAGAAGAAGAAGCACGGATATACGAATCTGATTACGCTGAGGCTGTGAGAAATATTTTACATTCTTCCGGACCCTTCCGCTACTCATACCTCAGCGCGTCCACCGGCTTCAGCTTCGACGCGTTCCAGGCAGGGACGAGTCCGGCGACGATGCCGATGCCGACGCTGATGCCGAGGGCGAAGAGGACGGTGCCGAGGTCGACGACGGCCGCGCTGCTCCCGCTGCGTCCCGGGCCGAACTGCAGCAATGCGGGCATCGCCTGCGCGAGGATGTAGCCGAAGACGACGCCGATGACGCCGCCGATCAGGCCGATGAGCGCGGCATTCAATAGGAAGAGCACGAGGATGTCCCTGCGCGAGGCGCCGATGGCTTTCATGATGCCGATCTGCTTCGTCCGTTCAAGAACAGAAGTGAACATCGTGTTGGCGATCCCGATCGCCCCAACCAAAAGCGCCACGGCCGCGATCGCTGTCAGGAACGTCGTGAGCGAGGTGATGGTCTGCTGGCGCGTCGCGAGGAACGCGGACGGGTCGGAGATGGAGAAATCCGGCTTCTGCACGGTGTGCCGGCGCAGCGCCAGGGCCGTCCGCATCGCCGCGGTGGCATTAGAGATCTCGGTCGAATCGCGCACCTTGACGACGAGGCGGTCGTAGACGTTCGGCTTCGCGTCGGTGATGACCGTGTAGGCCTGCTGGATCGGCATGATGATGGACGTCGAGCTGTCGTTGAGCACGCCGATGACGCGGAAGCTCCTCCCTTCGACGGTGAGCGCCTTGTTGATGCCGAGCGGCCGGTCGAAGTAGCCCGAAGCGAGCCGTCCGCCGATGAGCACGACGTTCGTGTCGGACGGGCCGAGCGCGCGCCCGGAGGCGATCTTCGGCTCCTGCATCTGCGCCCAGACGGCAGGGTCGACGCCTTCCACGTTCGCGCTCCCGGTCTGGCCGAGGTAGTAGATGTCGGCGCGGCCGTTGATCTGGGTGTCGACCGACTCGACATACGACACCCCCTTGAGGGTCTGGACGTCCGCCCTGGTCAGCTCCGGCTCCTTATTGTTCGTCGACGCGACGTCCGAACCGCCGCCGGGTCCGCGCTCGAAGCCGCCGCCGAAGAAGCCGCCGCGCGACGCGCCCGCGGAGACGGTGAGGAGCTCGACCCCGTTGCCGCTGAGCTGGGCCGCGACCTCGGTCTTGAGCCCGTTCCCAAGGGCCATGATCGCTATCACCGAGGCGACGCCGATGACGATGCCGAGGATGGTGAGCCAGCTGCGCAGCCGGCTGTGGACGACCATGCCGAAGGCGTGCTTCAGCGACTTATGGAGCTTCATCTCAGTGCCTCATCGCAGCCATTCACTTCCGCTTCCGCCGCTGCCAGGCGTAGTAGCCGTAGATGCCACCGGCGATGACGATGATCGCTCCGAGGATCTCGAGCAGGATGGTCGTGACGCTCGTCGTGGGCGCACGGTTCCGGCCGGCGAAGCCGCCGCCCGGGAAGCTTCCCGTGCCACCGGCAGTAGCATTGAACGCGACGCTTGCGGCGTTCACCTCGACCTCGTACGCCTTGGTCTGCCGGTTGCCCATCGTGTCGGTGTAGTCGACGTCGACCGTGAGCTGCCCGTGTCCGGAAAGCTCGAAGTTCGCGATCGTGTAGTCACCCTTGGCGAGGCTGCCGATCATCGCGGTCTTCGCCCCCGTGACGCGCCAGCCCTGCTGCTGGGGGATGGAGACGGCGACCGCGCTCGCCGGGTTCGCGCCGGTGTTCGCGATGTTGAGCGACGTGGAGCCGCCGGAGCTGCTGTCAAAGCTCACGGCGAAGTCTGTCGGGCCGCCGACGTAGATGCCCGCGGTCGTGCTGAACGAGTCGGTGCCGCTGCCCGAGGTGTCGTCGTACGTCAAGGTCAGCGTGAGCGGGTAGAGGTCAGGGTTCGCGTTCGTCGAGGCGATCACCTGGTAGGTGAGGTCGACGCTCTGTCCGATGCCGATCGCGTCGATGTAGCGCGCTGCGCCGCCGCTCACGGGCAGCACGACGCCGTCCGCGTTGGTCCAGGAGAACTGGACGTGGTCGAGCTCGCCCTTGCCGACGTTGTCGATCGTGAAGGTCATCGGCGTCACCTGCCCGGGGACGAGGACGGTCTTGTCCACGTAGATCACCTGGACGTTCTCGGGGTTCTTCACCGTGACGGGGATCGTCTGCTCGACGTGGGTGGAGCGCTCGCCCCGCTCGTAGCTCCACAGCTTCAGGCTGTACTCGCCCGCGGAGCCCTGGGGGTCGACGCGCGCCTTGAACTTGAGCACTTGCCGGTTCGCCCCGGTCTGCGAGTCGGAGAGCGTGCCTACGTCCCGGACGAGCGATTCGCCCGAGAGCGGGAGGAAGGGGTATGAGGGGATCAGCTCGAGCACGAGGTCGCCGATCGGCTGCTGGCCGTAGTTCTCGACGCTCACGCGCAGCTCGACGACATCGCCCGCGGCCACGGGGTCGGGGTCCTGGTTGAGCAGGCTCACAGACAGCTGGCTCGTCGCGTAGTAGGTCGAGTTGCCGGCTGTTATCGTCGCTGCGAGCGAGAGGGGCATGGCGAGCGCCAGCGCGATGAGCAGTGTCAGGAGTATCTTTTTCATGCTTTCACCTTCGTGTTCTTCTCGATGCTGAGGACTTTCCCGTCCTTGAGATGGATGTGGGTGCGCGCGTACCGGGCGAGGTTGAGGTCGTGCGTCACGAGGATGACC
>CAZSAS010000076.1:4146-4884 GCA_964604855.1 uncultured Methanosarcinales archaeon | reverse complement strand
GCGCTCCTCTTCGTCTGCAACCATGGCAGCATAGCGGTGCATGATGTCAGCGAAGCCTGATTCCTCGAGAGGCGTGACGCGCTCCCGGAGCATGCCGCGGATGACATCGGCAGAGCCTCCCTTCTCCTGTTCGAGCAAGGAAGTCCTGCCATCGTAGAAGCCGTCATCCACCTCCTGCATCACCATGAACGCGAGATTCTTCATGTCCCGACCGGACGCGTCGCCGAGCACTTCGCTCGCTACGGTACCGAGGGCGGTCCAGTCGGAAACAGCGATCACCCCGCTCTGGATGGCCGCCCCGAGTTCGTTCCGCAACACGCGACCTCGCTGCTCAGGCGTTGTCGGGCCCCGCGCCGAAAATACGGCCTCGCTGATGCGCCCCAGCGAGGCGTGATCCAGACCGGTCCGGTAGTTGGTGATGTGCCCGATATGGATATTGCCCTGTCTCTTCAGCGGTTCAATCCGGCTCAGCCCGAGCATGTACTCGGTCACGAACATGTACTCCTCCTGATGGTTGGTGATGGCGCTCCGACGGAAAACGGAGCCGTCGAACTCGTCCGCCAAACCGAGATGGATCGCGGATTCGGTCATCATCGCAGTGAAGACCTTGCGCAGATTGTTCTGACTGTCGTGCATCAGGCTCGTCTTCATCTCGTTACCGATGATGTGGCGCCGCACCGGGGCCGAGCCGTACAAGGGGGCGGCCTCCTCGGCTTCCGCGTAGAGCTGCGTCAGGGC
>CAZSAS010000076.1:0-4136 GCA_964604855.1 uncultured Methanosarcinales archaeon | reverse complement strand
GTCAGGGCCAAGGTCTTGCCGGTCCCTGTAGGCCCCGAAATCAGGCTGGTCTGCGGGACGAGCAGGCCAGCCTCGACGCACGGATTGGTCCCTTCCCGAGGATTGAAATGCAGGACCCGGTAGAGGATCTTGCGCATGCCGCGCAACAGCTCGTCGTTCCCGACGACCTCCTTGTGCACAAAGGGCGCGACAGGAGAAAGCACCATGCCCGCGGGTTCGAGCCCTTGATAGGTCGTTTCCCCCACCGTGACCGGAGCGCGGGACGCCGCTGCCTTCACCTCGTACGGGAGCTCCTCCGACACCCGGGTCGCTTCGAGGTAGAGGGCCTTGACAAGCTGTTCCGCGCTCGCCAGTGCCGCCCCGGGCTTGCTGCGCGCAATCCTCACGTGCTGCTCGAGCGGCTCGCTCAGGAGCAGGGCCTCCCGCTGGCGCGCGTCGCCCCGTGCGTGGAACTCGACACGGTAGCCGTTGACCGGCACCTGCTCGAGCCGTTCCCCCAGGGCCTCGCGCGCCGCGATGCCTGATGCGTAGGCATCGGCGGCGATGACGCTCTCGAGCGGTCGCTCCGCGTCGCGCAAGGACTCCTGGTAGAGGGGGTGGAGCAGGCTGCGCAGGCCGTAGAAGCGCACGAGGAGCTCGCCGGCGCCGTCCCGACCGAGCTGGAGGCCGTAGCGTGCCCGGAGCTGGCCGTAGGCGCGCTCCGTCGCGTCCTCGATCCTGCTCGCCGGTATGTGCCGTGCGCCGAGTGCCATGGTTCACCTTCGTGAATTCTTCCTGCTTTCATCCTGTATCCGTGCCCGTCTCGGTCCCGAGACGTTTTCCTTCCAGTCTAGACTGGCGTCGGCCGGTAGGCCTGGCGGTACTTCTGCGTCGTCCGGTGCGCGCGGTTGCACACTTTCGCCAGACTATCCTGCTGGCTGGTCCGGAACGCTTCCAGGCCTTCGTGGCCGCCGCCGCGCACGTTCGGCGACGGCGCATATTGGGGTAGCTCGTCCAGGAGCTTGGTGAGGTCCTCGCCCGCCTCCTGGCCTTGCCGGCTCATGTACTGGACGCGTTCGAGTATGGTGAGGTCGTCTTCCATCTCCCGCTCAGGGATGCCGTCGACCGGCTCGCTCGCAGCCTTACGGCGCACGGTTCGCTGCGCCCCGTAGAACTCGTGCATGAGGAAGCCGACCAGCTTCTTCTGTGCCTCGAGGATGCGCGCATCCTCCAGGTAGTCGGTGATGCGCTCGTCGTGCTCGTCCACCTTGGTCGCGAGGCGGTCGATGCTCGCCTCGTAAACGCTGATGTCGCGCACCAGTTTCGTCTCGCGCTCGGTGAGGCGTTGCATCTCGTCGCGGTTCCCGACCTGCTGCGCCGCTGCGTACTCACCGCGCACGCCTTCCAGGCGTTCGAGCGCTTCGGCCCGCGAGGTCTCGAACCGGGTGAGTTCGTCGTCGGTGTTGAAGAGCGTGATGGTCTCCTCGGTCATCCTGGCGCGGACGTCGCAGTAGGCGTTCGTCACGCGCTCGAGCTCGCGCTGGTACGCCTCCCTGCGCCCTGGTACGACCGCGACGAGATCATCCTTGTTCTGCTCCGCTGCGCGTTCGTTCAGCATGCCCGTGTAGCCCTTCGCCGCGCTGGTGCTCACCTTCTTGAGCAGTCCGACGACAAATTTCTCGAGCCCGGTGTAGAACATCTCCGGATGCTCAGGCATGCAAGAGTCCTGCTGGCGTTGCATGTTCTGGCGCAGCTTGCCGATGAGGGTGCGCGCAGCCTCATACGCCTTGTCCTGATCGAATTCCTCGAGCTGTCCCGCGAGGCTGTCGATCTCCTGGTCGGTGAACTGCTCGCCGAGGATCTCCTGGCCTTCCTCGCTCAGGGAGAGGCTCGCATATTTCACGCGTGCGGCACTCGCCCGCCGTTCCGACTCGTCGAGGCTGCGTTCCTGTCCGATAGATTCCTGGACCGTCACTTCCAGATTCTCCGTTTCCATCATATCACCCTTGCCGTTCTTTCCTTGCATCTTCGTTGAGCCTTCACATTCCTTCCATCTTCACAGCGCGTTTCAGGTCACGAGCCGCGCGAGGTAGCGCACGGAATGATAGGGGACCGTGACGATGCTCCGCGGCCCGGGCACGAGCAGGCCGGCCGTGGCGAGCTTGCGTTCCAAAGTGGCGTCGTGCCACACGCCCATCCCGTACTGTCGCGCCTGTTTTAGCGCCGGCACGGTGAGCCGGGGCTGCACTACGAGCAGGCCGCGACTGTACGGCACGCCACAGAGCCAGAGCCGGTAGGCGAACCCGTCGACGAGCCCGACGTTCACGGGCGTCTCGTAGCGTTTGCATTCCACATACCTCCTGCGGCGCGTCAGCGGGTGCTGCGCGATGATGTCGAAGCGGGGCGTGAGATATTTCCTGTCCGGCCACGCCTTCCGCGCTTGCCGTCGCGACCTGACCGGTTCGATATTGACCTGCGTCCCATCGATGGCGTAGCGATACGCCCTGAGCAGGGCCTCAACCTGGTCCTCGAAACGGCGCCATCTCTCACGCCTGGCCATCAGGGCTCACTTCGCCGGAGCAGCGGGCGCGGCGTGTTCGGGGGTGAAGAAGGACTTCACCTTCCGGTACAGCTGCTTGAATCTGCTCTGGCTGTACTCGACGGCGGTGCGTCCCGTGTTGATGCCCGCCACCGTGCCGTCCACCACGTACCGGCCTATGCCGGCGCGCGCCGCGAGGATGCTCGGCAACTCGGCAGGCAAGGTCCATTCGTCCGCGCGATTGCCGTTCTGCACGAGGACCAGGGCACGCCCGTCTTCCCCGACGCGCTGCGTGACATACCAGGGGACGCTGTCATGCGGCTCGTACAGCGCCGCGTCGAGGCTGCCCGGTACCGGGTCGTTGCGCAAGGCCCTGTCCGGTCCCGTGAAGTGCTGGTAGCCCAGCGTGCCGCCGGCGCCGAGCATGGCGCCGAGGGCGACTGTCGCGATCGTCCGTCTCACTCCCATGTGATCACCCGTCTCTTGATGCATGATGCGTCGAGAACTCCCTTAAAGTGCCTTTGCGAGGATTTATTGGACGAGCTACAGAAACGCCGAGCGTGTTCCTGAAGTCTGAGAAGAAAGCAGGAACGAAACGTAAGCCTTACGGACTGAAGAATCAGGAATCCGGCCTGAGCAGGATCGCGTCCAGTCTCGCTCGACGGATCGTCACCGTGTCGCCCTCGTCGAGTATGCCGTCGAGACGCAGGTTGTCCGCCGCGAGGTCGGCCGGTCCCCGGAGGATGTTGGCCGCGACCGTGACGTCCTCGTCAACGAGCAGGTTGGGCTGCTCCGTCGTGAGATTGTTGAAGGCGATGCCGAGGCCCCGGGTGAACGAGCGTTTCGTGATGCTGTTGTAGTATGCGGAGCTGCCGAACGGCGTGGCGATGACGAAGCCGTCCCCGATGAGGATGTCGCCAATGCGTTCCTTGCCGAGGGCCATGCTGAAGCGCACCGCGCGCTCGAGATGGGTGTTGCGCACGATGATGTCGTTCAGGGCGATGAGCGTCTCAGGTTTGCGTCCTTTGCGCGCCACGACGCACTCGAGCTTGAGTTGCCGCTCCTCAGTGAAGGCGCCCTTCTGCAGCGCGTCCAGTGCCTTCTCGAACGGGTAGTCATGGCTCTTCTGGCTCGTCGGGCTGCCTCGTAACGCCACCTTTGGGATACTAGGGTGGCGGCGCTCGGCATGCAGGAGCGTACCGTCGCCCCCATAAGTGATGACCACGTCGGGCGTCTCCTCGTCATGGACGAAGCCGCGCTTCGCAGCCTCGGCCTTGCAGGATTCGCAAGCCTTCTTGTCCTTCGAGACGATGGCTATCCTCATGGGAGGATGAAGAGCGTCCCGGTTTAAGAAGCTTACTCAGGAGATATAGGGCGTTGCTCAACCTGTATCGTATTTTTCACGGGATCGTAGGTGATATTGTAGCACCTGTTCGCGCCTGCATCAACCAACTTCTTGACAATAACGTTGGTGTCGGTGATGCCTTTCTCCTTTAGCTCCTTGGCCAGCTGCTCGAGGTCCCTGAAGTTTCCGCCGATGAGATAGGCTTTGATGTTCTCGCGTTCGGCAGCGTTGGTCTGCTGGTCGATGACCCCGAAGAGGGTATTGATCGCCTCT
>CAZSAS010000075.1:0-4890 GCA_964604855.1 uncultured Methanosarcinales archaeon | reverse complement strand
TCAAGGACAACCCGCGCATCGCCCAGGCCTTGGAGAAGGCGAAAGCTGCGGGGGTGGCGGTCGATACCTTCTGGAACCCCGTGGCGGAGCCAGATTACGACTACCTGGAGGAGTTCAAGAAAGGGCTGGCCGGCAAGGGCTACGAGTGCATCGTCGGCATCGGCGGCGGCAGCACCATGGACATGGCCAAGGGGGTCGCGACGCTCCTCACGAACGAAGGCGAGGCCATCTCGTTCCGCGGCTTCCCCGAGCTGAAGAACAGGCCGCTCCCAGTCATCGCTGTCCCGACGACCGCGGGAACGGGGAGCGAGGTCACGTTCAACGCAGTCTTCACCGACGCGAAGGAGCGGCGAAAGCTCGGCATCAATTCCAAGTACAACTATCCGGTCATCGCGATCCTCGACCCGTCGCTCACTCTGACCTGTCCGGAGAAGGTGAGCGTCTCGTCGGGCATGGACGCGCTCGTCCACACCCTCGAGAGCTTCGCGGCGAGACGGGCGACGCCCTATTCGCGCATGTTCTCCCGCGAGGCCTTCGCGCTCGTGTTCAACGGGCTGTGGAGGCTCATGGACGATCCTGACGACCTCGAGAACCGCGGCAGGATACTGCTCGGGAGCCATTTCGCGGGCGCCGCGCTCATGAACTCGGGGGCGGGTCCCGCTGGCGCGATGTCGTACCCGCTCGGCGCGGTCTACAAGGTGCCGCACGGCATCGCCGGCGCCGTCTTCATCCCTCGGATCGTCCGCTTCAACGTCGAGCGTGGCTACACGGGCTACAATGAGCTGTACGGCCTCATCGACGGGGTCGAAGGGGAAGCACTCGACGGGAAGGTGAAGGCCCAGGCCTTCGCCGCGAAGATAGAGGCGTTAGCGGCACGCCTCAAAGTGCCGGAGAAACTGACGACCTTCGGCATCGGGACGAAAGACGTCGACTTCTTCGTCGAACAGACCATGGGCGGCCTGAAAGCCGCTATTGACATGAATCCCATCGAGGTGACGGAGAAAGACATCAGGAAGATGCTGGAGATGATGGTGTAGAACGTTTCAGGAGAGACATCAGATTATTCGCTATTCGAGGTGCACTATGCCAGGATGGGAACTGCTCGGGAAAGAAGAGAAGGAAGCGGTCGATGAGATCTTCGACAAGAGCGGTGGGGTGCTCTACCGCTACGGCCTGGACAAGCTCCGCGGAGGGATCTTCCGCGTCGACGAATTCGAGAAGGCCCTCGCGAAGCGCGTCGGGAGCGAGCACGCGCTCTGTCTCTCGTCGGGAACAGCTGCGCTCAAAGCATGCCTGCTCGCGCTCGGCGTCAAGGCAGGCGACGAGGTCATCACCCAGAGCTTCACCTTCGTCGCGACGGTCGAGGCCATCCTCGACATCGGCGCCGTCCCGGTCATCACGGAGGTTGACGAGACGCTCAACATGGACCCTGAGGACCTGAAGGCCCGCATCACCGGGAAGACCAAGGCGATCATCCCCGTCCACATGCTCGGCGCGGCCGCGAACATGGATCCTATCATGGCGCTCGCGGAACAGCACGGCATCCCCGTCCTCGAGGACAGCGCGCAAGGGCTCGGGGCGACCTACGGGGGCAAGCCGCTCGGCACCATCGGCGACATGGGCATCTACAGCCTCGACATCGGCAAGGTCATCACGACCGGCGAGGGCGGCGTCATCGTCACTGACGACGACGGGCTCCACCGCAAGGCCCTGGAATACTCGGACCATGGGCACGAGTGCGACCCCTCGCTGCCGCGCGGGCGGGACACCAGGAGCATGTGGGGCTTCAACTACAAGATGACGGAACTGCAGGGGGCTGTCGGGCTCGCGCAGCTCAGGAAGCTCGAGACCGTGATCGCAGCGCAACGAAAGAACAAGAAGCTCCTCAAGGACGCGCTCACCGCCGCGGGCTTCTCCTTCCGCTCGCTCCCAGACCCGGAAGGCGACGCCGGGGACACCCTCGTCTTCTTCCTCGAGAGCGAGGAGCAGGCAGAGCGTGCCGCGAAGCGCCTGCTCGAACGCGGCATCGGCACGAAGAATCTGCCTGACGCGGTCGATTGGCACTACGCCGGGACCTGGACCCACATCTTCGGAGAGACGCGGGAGAAGCTCGAGCGTCGATGGCCGAAATCGACCGCGCTGGTCGGCCGCGCAGTCTCCATCCCTATCATGGTGAAGACCACCGCCGCGCAGATAGCGAAGCAGGCCGAGGACATCATCGCGGTCGTGAAAGAGGTGCAGGATGGCTGAAAGGGCCGCGACGGAAGAGAGGGCTGGCCGTCTTATCGGCATCATCCCTGCGAGAGGCGGGAGCAAGGGCATCGCGCGCAAGAACGTGAAGGAAATCGCGGGCAAGCCACTCATCGCCTGGACCATCCTGGCGGCGCAGGAAGCGACGCTGCTCGACGACTGGTTCGTCAGCACTGAGGACGAAGAGATTGCGACGATCGCGAAAGGCCTCGGCGCGAAGGTGCTCGAGCGGCCGGCAGCGCTCGCAACGGACACTGCAGACATGATGGATGTGCTCGCCCACGCGGTCGAGAAGACAGGCGCCGACGTCATCGTGCTCCTCCAGCCGACCTCGCCGGTGCGCGAGCCTGGACTCGTCGACCGGTGCATCGCCAAGTATCGGGAAGCAGGAGCGGACACGCTGGCCACCGGCTACATGAGCGACTGTTTCGAATACGGCACGTACTCCGACAACCGACAGGCGCTAGTGCCGTTCTTCCATGACGACGGGAACGTCTACATCTTCTCGGCGGGGACGGTCAGGCAGAAGCGACGGATGGGAGACAGGCCGGTGAAGGTCGAGCTGAGCAGGGAACAGAACTTCGAGATCGACGAGGAGTTCGATTTCTGGCTGAACGAGCAGGTATTGCTGAAGCGCGAGGCGAAAAAAGATGAGTGACGGGAAAGAGACGACCCGGAAGACGAGACCGACGAACAGCGTCGGGAAGCTCCTGGTCCGGGAAGAGGCGACCATCAAGGAAGCGATGCGTGCGATTGACCGCGGCGGGCTCCGCATCGCCATCATCATCGACGCGGAAGGGCGCCTACGGGGTACGGTCACGGACGGCGACATCCGCCGCGGCATCCTGAAGGGCCTGCTCATCACCGAGCCGGTGAGCCGGGTCATGAACGACAAGCCAGTCTTCGCCGAGGAAGAGGAGAACGAGAAGACCGTCGCGCAGCTCCTCAAGAAGAAGGTCCTCTTCGGCATGCCTATCGTGGACAGCAAGGGCGCGGTCAAGGACTTCCTCATGCTCGAGCAGGGCGAGAAGGTGAGCAGGCTCGGCTCCGTGCAGGAATGGCCGCGCCGCCGTCTCGAGCGCGTGCTCGTCATCGGGGGTGGAGGATATATCGGCTCCGTCCTCGTCAGGCTCCTGCTGGACAAGGGGTACAAAGTCAGCGTGCTGGAGAAGTTCCTCTACGGCAAGGAGTCCCTGACGGCGATCGCGGACCATCCGTCGTTGAGGATCATCGAGGGCGACACGCGCCACGTCGAGGACGTGACGGGAGCCGCGAGGGATGCGGATGCGGTCGTCCACCTTGCCGAGCTCGTCGGCGATCCGGCGTGCGCGATGGACCCCAGCGCGACCCAGGAATTCAACTACCTCGCCACGCGCATGATTGGCAGCGTGTGCAAGCATTTCCAAATCAACCGGCTCGTCTACGCCTCGTCCTGCAGCGTGTACGGCGCTTCGGAGAGCGACGAGCTCCTCACCGAAGACAGCGCGCTCAACCCGGTCAGCCTCTACGCGAAGATGAAGATAGCATCAGAGGACGCGCTACGCGAACTCGCAGACGAGAACTTCGCACCCACTATCCTGCGGCTGGGGACCGTGTTCGGCTTCAGCCACCGTCCGCGGTTCGACCTCGTCGTCAACATCCTCACGGCAAAGGCGTTGCGGGACGGCAGGATTACCGTGTTCGGCGGCGACCAATGGCGACCGAACGTGCACGTCGCTGATGTCGCGAAGACCGTTATGGCCTGCCTCGAAGCGCCGCTCGCGAAGGTGGGCGGTCAGGTCTTCAATGTCGGCACCGAGGAGAACAACCTGACGATTAACGAGATCGGACGGCTGGTGAACGAGGCGGTCCCCTCCGCCCGGCTGGTTATCGAAGAGAAGGATGTGGACAAGCGCGACTACAAGGTCGACTTCTCCAAGCTCAGGGCCGCGCTCGGTGTGCGGATGGGGATGAACGTGGCTGACGGCATCGCCGAGGTGCGCGGGGCCCTGGAGGCCGATCCCTCGCTCGATTATGCCGGAGAAGTGTACAGCAACATCAAGTTCCTCGAGCAGAACGGTTGGCGCTGACGCGGCCCGGCGGAAAAGGAGAGAGAAGAAAGGGAGAAAGAGAGAGGAAGGACCGATGGGCTTCAACCTGGTCAGGACGTTCAACGAGAACAGGGCGGTGCGTATCGCGCTGACCTGGCTCTTCGACATCCCTCTCGTCCTCTTCGTCCCGCCGCTCGCCATCCTCAAATACGCTTTCAGGGTGCAGCCAGTGAAACTGCGCGATGACCGCATCGGCCATCTCGCCGCGAACACCGACCTCTTCTATCGGAAGCTGCAGCTCGGCATGCTGCCGGACTATAGGTACGTGGCGTTCGCCACGACGAGAGCGGCCAACAAGCAACTGCTCCTGATGCATGAGAGGGAGCTGGGAGTGAAGGTGCTGCCCGCGAACAGGCTCATCGAGCTCTTCCTCATGTTCACGACGGTCTATTCGCTCCTCGGCAAGCTCAGGCTCTTCTACCAGCTCCCCCTGGACCAGAACGACTGCTACCTCGTCGAGGGGGCGGAGCCGATAGAATCCTTCACGGAAGCGGAGGAGAGGAAAGGGAAGGCGCTGCTCAGGGAGATGGGGGTCGATTCCTGGTTCGTC
>CAZSAS010000074.1:0-4892 GCA_964604855.1 uncultured Methanosarcinales archaeon | reverse complement strand
GGACGGCAACGCCTGCTCCTTCTACTCAACGTTTACAGGCAACTGGTACATCTTCGACTGCGGTAGCGCCGACGGCGGCTATCCCTCGTCGCAGACGCACATCGCAAAGTGCGAGCTCGGCAACACGGTCGTACGCACCTTCAGCCTCCTCTCGGGTTCTGACGGCTGCCAGGCGGCCTGCACCGCGCCGAACACCTGGCTCTCCACCGATTGGAACCTCTGGAACGGGGATCGTTCGAACCCTGCCAACCAGAAATGCTGCGGCGATGACGGCAGCGAGAACTATGTCTTCAAGCAGTGGTATAACACCGCATGGACCGCCATCGCCGGCTCCGATACGGGCGACACCAAGCGGGCCTGCTGCAAATCTGCGGACGACTGCACCGCCCAGTCCGGGGCCCAAGCCAAATGCTACGTGCCAGGCGAGCTGCTCGGCAGCGATAGCGTGAACAATGACTGGCTCTGCAGCGGTGCCAGTTTCTATCCCTGTTCCGCGACGAAGCTCTGCCAGGCGAAGGAGGGCAAGACCTGCTTTCAGCAGGGATCCGATTACCTCTGGACAGACACGCCGACAGAAAGCGGCAGCACCGAGTGCAACAACGGCGTGAACGACGACTGCGACACCTACTGGGACTATGACACCATGGACCGCGGCGCCTCCGGCAATACGCCGCCGCACGGCGACGACGGCTGTCCGGTCAGCGTGACCGCTGCCTCGGCGTCGCCGACGAGCGTGCCGCAGAACGGCGCGGTCGACGTTTCCTGCACCTCTGGCGTCGGAGAGACGAACGCCATCTTCGTCTACCGGGACGACGACAACAACGGCCAGTACGACACCGGCGAGTACGACTGCGGCTGGCACACGGGGAGCGGCTGGGTCGGGAACGTCGCCACCTTCAAGAGCTGCGACGTCGGCCCGACAGCTGGCACAGCCAGGTTCCGCTGCTCCGTCTACAACGGCGGCGTGAAGCCAGAGAACCGCGCCTACATGTCGGGGAGCGAGAAAATGGTCTCGGTCTCGGTCACCTCGACCTCCTGCGCAAGCCACGGCAGCCAGGCATCGTGCGAAGCCGACACGAACTGCATCTGGATCCCGCAGTGCAACGACCCCTTCTCGCGGAGCCCGGACAGCTGCCAGCCGACTGGCACGACCTACACCGAGAGCTGCGACCTCGCCTGCGGCGCCCAGTGCGACGGCTCAACCTCCATCCCGAACGGCTACTGCAACGCGACGACGTGCGCACCAGGCTGTTACGCCGGCTACTTGTGGAACGGCACGGACTGCGTCTCGAGCGCCTATTCCTGCACCGGCGCCGACCCCGCCAATGCGCAGTTGTGCGCTGGCGACGATGCCGGCCTTCTTGCTGATACGCCGAAGGCTCTTGTCGCGTCGTGCAGCTCTCCTGCGGGGGGCGAGCCGAAGTGCGAGTACGTGTGCAGCTCGGGCTTCTTCTTCAACGCCTCCACTGGACAGTGCGAGCTTTCCTCGTATTCCTGCATCGGTACCGACCCGGCGAACGCGACGCTCTGCGCCGGGGACGACGCCGGCCTCCCTGCGGACACGGACAAGACCCTGGTGCCCGCCTGCACGGTTCCCGTGCTGTGCGAGTACACGTGCGATGCGGGTTATGTCTACCAGTCCATCGCGGGCGTGGCCTCGTGCGAGCCCGTCACCGGCACCTATTGCGGCGACGGCACGGTCCAGACGCCGAACGACAACGGCCAGGACGAGCAGTGCGATGACGGGAACGTCGTGGACGGCGACGGTTGCAGCAGTACGTGCACGTACGAGAACTGCGCTGACTGGTTCACCGGGCCGCAGGCCGGCGGCTGCACGAACATTCTCAGCGACGGGTACGACCTCTCCTGGACGCCGCCGACCGCTTCGTGGGGCGCTGTCAAGCAGGTGCTCCGTGTGGACGAGAACCTGTCGGAGGTGCAGGCCGGCTGCCCGACGCCCGGCGATTGCGAGGTGAAGGAGGACGGCCTCGGGTGGGCGAACAATTCCTACGGGGTTCTCGGCGTGCTCCAGCCGAGCACCCGTTATTTCAATCGTGTCGCGGCCATCTGCAATGACCTCGACGGGACGACGCATTGGCTGGACACGAGCTGGAACTGCACGACGACCGGCTCGTCCGGGAACGGGAACATTTCCGGTTTCGTGACCGATGCGGACACGGGCGACGCGATCCCTGGCGCGGTGGTGACGGTGGTCGCGCCCCCTCCCGGCTTCCAGGACACGACGGGGAGCGGTGGCTCGTATTCCCTGGTCGATGTGCCTTCCGGCTTGAGGTATGTGAGCGCGAGCAAGCCAGGATACCTCGCCAAGACGGTGCTTGTCGCCCTGGGCGGCGGCACGGAGAAGCTTGTCGACTTCGAATTGACGGATGGCGATTGCGCCCAGTGCGCCGACTGGGAAGGCCGCTGTTCGGTGCAGTGCAGCAGCACCGGCCCGTGCGCCGCGACGGTGCCGACCGTGTGCGAGGGGGCGAAACCCGGCGATTCCGTCTGGGACCCCGGCGCAGGACAGTATGTGACGTGTTGCGAGGGGCGCGAGGTGGCGTATAAGCTCGGGGCTGCCGAGGTCGGCGGCTGCATGAAGGAGGTGCGGAAGACGACCATCCTCAAACGCTACCGCGGCGGCCTGTACAGCATCGACGTCTACACCTGGAAGCGCTGCGACCAGGAGTCGTAGTCTGGCAGTTCTCGATATCAGTCCTTACCCGTCGTCATCCATCGTTCCGGACCATAATGATGCTGTGGACGATAACTATTTAAATCAGGAAAGGGCCGGGCGTCCAGATGTCAAAGATTGAGACCGGCGTCGACAAGCTTGTCGAGCTCGTCGCGCAGAAAAAGAAGGTGAGCCTGGATGACGCTGCCAAGGAGCTCGGCGTCAGCAAGACCGTCGTCCAGGAATGGTCCGACTTCTTGGAGGAAGAGGGGCTCATCGGCGTCGAGTACACGCTCAGCAAGACCTATCTGGTCGAGAAGAGGCTCACCAAGAAAGAGGCGCAGAGCAAGGCACGCCAGTACGACCAGAAGAAGGAGGCCTTCGTCCGCAAGGTCGACAGCACCCTGAAGCAGCTCGAACGCGACACGTCGGGCTTCGAGGACATCAAGCGCGCGTACAACGCGCTCAAGGACGACATCGGCGACGAGATTGACCAGGTCAAGCACGAGCTGGACGAACTCAAGCACTACGAGAGCCTCAAGCAATCAATCGACCAGGACATCATCCAGCAGAAGCTCGACTACCAGAAGATGGTGGATGACGTCCACAAGAAGCTCTATGCCGAAGAGAAGCGCTACGAGAAGCTGCTGAGCGAGATCAAGGGCGAGGAGGAGAAGATCACCCAGGAGAAGGACGACTTCAAGAGCCTCGATGAGAAGGAGGGGGGTCTGAAGAAGCGGCTCGACGCGCTCAAGGAAGTCATCGTGGGCATCGATGCGGAGCTCGGGGACGCGTCGAAGAGCATCACGGGCGAGGAGGACCGGCTCGCACGTCTCCATGAGGTGGCGCTCACGATCGAGAAGGACCTGCAGCGCCGGCAGGAAGAGGAGCTCAAGCCGCTGCTCAAGACGAGCAAGGAGCACGGCGAGAAGATCCTCGGCGTCCAGGAGAGCATCATCAAGAAGGTGCGCGAGCGGAAGGACACGATCACGGCCTACGAGAAGGAAGGCCAGGATGTTGTCGACAAGTTCGATGTGTTCTTCAAGAAGCGGATGGAGACCGAGAAGCTCCTCCTCGACCTCGAGCGTCGCAAGGGGGAGATGGCGCACGAGCTGGACGGGCTGAAACGGAAGGCGCTCGCCTATGACATCGCGAACAAGGGTGAGGTAAAGAAGCATGTGGCGGAGCTCGAGAAGGGCTACAAGGAGTTCGCGAAGCAGAAGGGCGGCTTCCAGGAGCAGCTCGGCAAGCTGAAGAGGCTTGTCGGCGACAAGGAATGAGGCCTCGCTGCCCCCACCGACGAAAACCTTTATAAATATCGTTCTTTCTGTCCCCTCAGGGAGAGGTGAGACTGTTGGGGAAGAAGAAGGCTTCTCGGAAGAGGAGAGTTTCTGCTCCGCGGACGGCGTCGTCGAGGAAGGCGGCGTCCACGCCTGTCGGAGGGATCCTCGAGCACTATGAGTACAAGAGCAAAGACATCCCTATCTCGGTCACCATCAGCAGGGTGAAGGGCGAATTCGTGCCGCTGTACGAGGTCCGGATCAGCAGTATCTCGAAGACGACCGAATTCCTGCTCGAGAAGATCCGGCAGGAACTCATCAAGCAGGTCAATCTCGGCGTCGCCGACATCATCGATGTCAAGAAGGCGCCCGAGATCGAGAGCGTCTTCGAGGAGACCATCGGCGACCTCATCCATAAGCACTTCCCGGACGCGGATGACGAGACCAGCGGTTTCCTGACGAGCTACCTCATCGCGCGCAGCCTCGGGCTCGGCAACATCGAGCTCCTCATGGACGACGCCGCCCTGGAGGAGATCGTCATCAACCAGAGCGACGAGCCGGTCTGGGTGTATCACAAGAAGCACGGCTGGCTCAAGACGAACATCTTCCTCAAGGACGAGGACCAGGTGAAGCACTACGCCGCGCTGATCGGCCGCAAGGTCGGCAGGCAGATCTCCGTGCTCGAGCCCCTGCTCGACGCGCACCTGAACGAGGGGGACCGCGTGAACGCGACGCTCAATCCCATCTCGACCGCGGGGAACACGATTACCATCCGTAAGTTCAGCCGCGACCCATGGACCATCACGCGGCTCGTCAAGAGCGGCACGATCAGCAGCGAGGCCTCCGCCTGGATATGGATGGCGATGCACTACGAGTTGAGCATCCTCATCGCGGGCGGCACCGCCTCGGGGAAGACGAGCGCGCTGAACTGCTTCGCG
>CAZSAS010000073.1:0-4899 GCA_964604855.1 uncultured Methanosarcinales archaeon | reverse complement strand
GCTCGATTGGGCGGGCAGCGGCATGGACGCCCACTTCGCAGAGACGTTCAACGCGGCCCACGCCACGGCATTCGCCTTCCTCGCCGCCCTCTACGGCTTCGGCGAGTGGCTGGTGAACCGCTGGGCGGCGGAGTACGAGAAGAAGCCGGTGATGAGCTATGTCCTCGGCCCGGTCACGCTGAATGTCGCGGGGTTCGGCCTGAAATACGGCCTGAGCCGCTTGTTGGGGCTGCCTCAAGAGGCGTCGCTCGCAGCCTTCGGCGTCCAGGCAGGTATCGGCGTCTGGAGCTCCACCGTCGCCTGGAAGCTCGCTCGTGCCGGGGAGGAGATAGATCTCGTCACCATAGCCAATTCCGTGCATGACCGCGCCATAGATGATTGGCGTCTTGCCGTAGACTCAGTGTATGGGCGGATGGAAGAAAGACGTTTCCGCAAGGAGTTCTACGGCTAGTCCTGCTTCCCGGATTCCTCGCCCTTCGGCTTCTCCGTCTTTCCTTCCTTCTCCTCAGGCTTCTCCTCCTTCGGAGGTCGCTCTTCCGCTTCTTCCTTCGGAGCTTCAGCTGGCTTCTCGGCAGGTGCCTCGCCGCCTGCCGTGGGGGCCTCGCCTTCCGGCTTCGCCTCCTCGACGAGCGGGGCCTTGCCCTGCTTCACGACCTTGACGTTCACCTGGACGGTGGCGGGGCCGACGGTGTTCCCGGCGACGGTGCGCCTGAGACGCATGCCCTTGCGCCGCTTCCGGTTGCCGATGCCGGTCGTGATGAGGATGCGCTTGCGCTGGTCGCCCTCGACGTCGTTCCGCATCGGGAAGCCTGCTTTGTCAGAGCCGCCGGTGATGAGGAACTCATACCCTGGCCTGTCGACAAGCTCGCCCTTGAAGGTGTGGCCGATCTGCTTGCCCATCAAGCCCTGAGAATTCTGGTCGTCCACGTCGAGTTGGACGGTCTTCTTGCTGTGCGGATCGCCGATGTTCAGTTTCAGTGCCATGGTCCGTGCCTCCCGAGTCCATGCGGCGTCTCACGGTGCGCCGCGCCCCGTACCGGGTGACTCAGCTGGCGTGCGAGAAAAAGGGGCTATTTATAAAGGTGTCGGCCTTTCTCCGTCGTATGAACTTCCAGGACATCCCGCCGATAGACCTGCCGCAGAAGCTCCTCGACCAGGCGTTCAGGACTGCGAGCAAGAGCGCCGCAGAGTTCAAGCGCAAGCTTCGCAAAGGTGCGGTCGAGGAGCGGCAGGCGCAGACGGAGCGGGAGCGGCTCAAGCGGATGGCGGAAGCGCTGCACAAGAGTCTTTCCCGGACCTCGGCGGGCTTTCCCAGCCTCGACGCGTTTCCCGAGTTCTACCAGCGTCTCCTCGAGACGACCTTGGACCCTGATGTGCTCCGTCAGAGCCTCGCTGCCGTGTCGAGCGCCGCCAGGACGGTCAGGACCTTGGCGAACGGCTATGTGCGGAAGCTCGGCGGCGGCGCCAGCCGGGACGCGGTGCTGCGTCTGAAGCGGGAGGCCATCGGCCGGCTCAGCTCCGTCGTGAAACGTGTCGAGAAGAGCCTCGCGGTGCTCGAACGGGCGCGGAGCGTCATGCGGACCTGGCCCGACCTCAAGACGGAGCGGTTCACGGTGTGCATCGCTGGCTTTCCCAACGTGGGCAAGAGCACTTTGCTGAACAGGATGACCGGCGCGAAAGCTGTGACGAAGGCGTACGCCTTCACGACGAAGACGCTCAACACGGGCGGTTTCGAGTACCGCCACAACACGATCCAGTGCGTCGACACGCCGGGCTCGCTCGCGCGTCCTGAGGGGATGAACGACATCGAGCGGCAGGCGTACCTAGCCATGAAATACGCCGCGCATGTCATCGTGTACGTGTACGACCTCACCGAGCCGTATCCGCTCAAGGACCAGGAGCGGCTGGAGGAAGAGATTCAGAAGTACGGGAAGGACGTGCTCGTGTACGTGAGCAAGACCGACATCGTCGACGAGAAGACTGTGGACGCGTTCAGGAAGCGGAAGAAGCAAGAGCACGTCCTCTTCGTCGACGTCGACGGGTTGAAGAAACGAATCGCGGAGCTCTTCGAGCAGGATTTCCTCTAGGGTGTCTCATTCTTTCTGGAGCGCATCATCCTTGAGAGGAATGACAGGAGAACGTGATAGGAACCTTTACGCCTTCACAGGCGTGGTCGTCCGTTCTTCGATGACGATGAGGGTCGGGCAGGCGAACTTGTGGTTGGCGCGCTCGCACGCGAGCCGTGCAGTCCCGAGGTCCTTCTTCTCGACCTGAATCTCGAGGATGGTCTGGCCTTTCTTCACCTGCGCCGCGAGGCCGATGCTCTTGCCGAAGCTCATCTTCATCCCCGTGCTCATGCGGTCGGCGCCCGCTCCGGAGGCGAGGGGGTTCTCGCGCAGTACGTGGTGCGGGAAGGCCTTGATGCGGAAGCGGTAGCCGTTCTTCCCGAGCTTGGTCTCGAGGAGCCTGTTCGCGCTCTTCCTGGCCGCTTCGAGCGCGTTGTGCCGGATCTGGACCGGCTCTTGGCAGACGAGGTTCGCCACCCAGGGGAAGCTCTTGGTCGTGTCGCCCATCTCGAACTTCACGACGAGGTTGTTCGGATTGGCGCGGACATAGCTCTTCGCGCGGTACTTCGACTTGCGGGTGTACGGGCGCTCGATCCTGCGATACGCGCTCGCCTTGCGTAGCTTTGCCATGTTCGCGCGAAAACCGTGGGCTGTTTATAAAGCTTGCTGTCGGCAGCATTATCGCTTCCGCATGCCCTGCGCCCCTCCAAAGAAAGCTTTATAAATCCCATTCTGCGGGTACGACTGGATGAACCTGTACACGCGCATCGGCATGTATTTCTTCCTCATCGGCGCCCTCCTCAGCGTGCTGGACGGGGCCTTCATCGCCAGCCAGGAGATGCGCGGGCTCGTCTATGTCCTCCTCATCTTCCTCGGCATCTTCAGCGGCATCCTCAACGTGAGCGAGGACGAGGAGCATCACTTCCTCCTCTCCGGTGCGGCCTTCCTCCTCGTCATCCTCGCCTTCAACATGCTCTTCGCCGGCGAGCCGGTCCTGAGCGGCTTCGCCCGTTTCTTCGAGAACGCGGTCACTTTCGTCGGCAGCATGACCATCGTCGTTGCCATCAAGACCATCCTCGACTTCGGCAGCCAGAACTACCGCGTCACCCCGGAGGAGAGCATGCGGGCCCGCATCGAGGACATCGACGACTGGCAGCTCTCGAAGAAGGTCAAGGCCTGGAACTTCGTCGTCTTCCTCGCCGTCGCGGTCACCTTCATCGTCATCCTCCTCGGCTTGCCCATCTACCGCATCCCGCCAGGCATGGAATCGGTGCTCTCCGTGCTCGAGTGGACCGTCATCGTGGTCTTCATCATCGACCTCTTTGTGCTCTACCGCCAGGAAGGGGGCTTCCTTCCGTTCATCCGGAACTGCTGGATCGACATCGTCGCTGCCATCCCGGTCCCGGGCGTGTTCGGCGCCTTCAAGATAGTCCGCGTCGCCAGGGTCGCGCGGCTCGCGCGCGTCACGCACTCCCTGAAGTTCTTCAGCAAGGAGAGCGGCGTGAACGCCTACCTGCGCAAGACCCCGAGACGCACAGAGGGCATCGAACTCGAGGAACATCCTTCTGCGCCCCAAAAGAAGGCAACGAAGAGACACGGGAAGAAATAGGCGCGCGTCAGCGATTCTCTCCGGCTGTTCAGAACTCGATCGTGTCTATCCGTTCGCCCTGCTTGTTATAGGTCGCGATCGCTTCTCTCGTGTACGGCCTGCAGATGATGAGGTGGAACCAGCCGAACCTGCTGAAGAGGTTCTTGTCCGCCCGGCTCGGCCGATTGCTCTGCCCGGGGTGGCTGTGCACCGTGCCTTGCACCCCTGTGAGAGGAAGGTCGTGCGTCGTGAAGTGCGTGCTGTTCGTGTCGGCGTCGTAGCCCTTGACATAGAGCCCGTCGATGACCAGGACGCGTTCCGTCTTGCCGTCCCGTCGCTCTTTCCTGACGCTGCCGGTGAGGAAGGCGATCATCTCCTGCGGCCACGACCCGGCGGCCATGACGCAGATGTCGTCGATCACGTCCGGCTCGATCCTGACGCGGTCGAAAGGGAAGCCGAACAGCCAGTTCTGCAGCCAGTGGGCCGCGCGGCGGAACAGCCTCCTGAGGCGCAGTTCAATCGCGTCCATCAGCGCACCTTCGCGTAGAGGAGCTCATCGGTGAGCTTCCCCTCCTTCCGCACGTTCTTGCGGAGGCGTCCTTCGAGGACGAAGCCGTTCTTCTCCAGGACGCAGGCCGATGCCCTGTTCCGCGGGAAGACGTAGGCGTAGACGCGGCGCAGCCCGAGCGTGCCGAACGCGTGGCGCACGACGAGGCGCACGGCTCGGGTCATGATGCCCTTGCCCCACTCCTGCTCTGCGAGCCAGTAGCCGAGCTCCCCCTTGTGACCCTCGACGTGCTCGATCCCGATTCCGCCGACGACCTCACCGCCGATGTCGATGGCGAGTTGCAGGTCGCTCCTCTTCCTGGCGCGGTTCCGGGTCCATTCGTGCGCGTCCCGCAAGGTGTATGGATAGGGGATGCGGAGCGTCCAGCGCGCAATCCTCCTGTTGTTGATGCTCCTCCGCAGCGACTCGGCATCCGTCTCCCTGAGAGGTCGGAGAAGGAACCCTTCACCCTTGAGCGTCACCATGAGCGCCGAACAAGGCGCATTTTTTTATAATTGTTCCCGTTCTTCCGGCCATGGCCGTCACGAACGCGAACATAGGCAGGGTCATCTCCCGCATCGGGAAGCACAACAGGCAGTATGCCGTTCCGGCCGTGACGCTCGTCGCGCGCAACCACCACTCGCCCTGGCACGTCCTCGTCTCCACGCTGATCTCCTTGCGCACCAAGGACGAGGTGA